>CBFGLL010000373.1:0-2742 GCA_965649585.1 uncultured Chitinophagaceae bacterium
AACTTAACGTTTACAGACAGCACCGTTTATTACTGGAGGGTTGCGATTGAACCCACCGCTGGCAATAATATTATCTGGAATGGTTTTTCATTTGTGTACCTGCCCAATAGTTCTGATGGTGTAAACCAATCTCACTACTACCAGTTTACCAAAAGCAGCTACGATCAAAATATTTATTTGAATGAAGTAAACCGCAAACTGGAGTTTACCAATGTAAATACAGAATTACAGGTTTCAACAGGAAACTATCCGCCATGGGATTTCCCGAATGTGCAGATCAACCTGGGCGCATTTCAAATTTCAAACTGGGGTAATGTTTTTAACACGCTGCAATTTGTATTACTCAATCCTATTTCCGGTAATGCTATAAAAAATGAACCGGTAAGTCCTACACAAGGTTCGTATGGTAGTAATTACCCGGGAGGCAACAGGGTGAACCAATTTGAATTTCCCTTTGCGACCAGGGCACAGCGAAATGTAGTGCGCAACTTTATTGAAAACAACGTGTCGCCTGCCACCACTATTATGCTGTATAACCTGTTGAACAATGGCTCTGTAAATTCTTATGTGGCCGATTGGCAGGCTGATGCTGCTTTAAATGGGGATGGCACATCTTTGTACAATACATTACGCAATTATGGTTTTACAGAAATAGACTCATTTAAATCAAACCGGCCGTTTTTTGCAAAATTCTCTAAAGATGGATTAAGCCCACTGGTTCAAAAAGTAGGAGACTCTGCCACCGAACTGATCCAACTTACGGTGCCAATGAATATTTCTGAAATAGCGGGTACGGTGAGTTCTCCGGTTTTCGGGCCTTCATCAGAATGGAGAGATTTCCGCTGGAGGGGTTACCCTCTTGAAGCCAACGGAAAAGATTCTATAAGGTTTAATATTATTGGTATCAACAATGCCGGAACAGAAACTTTGCTGTACTCCATTGACTCCACTGTGCATGATTTTGATATCTCGTCTATCGATGCGGCAAGTTATCCTTATTTGAAACTGCAGATGTTTGCCTACGATAGTATAAAAGGCACACCATACCAGTTACGCTATTGGAGGTTGAACTATGAACCTGTTGCAGAAGGTGCTATTGCCACCAATATTCTGTATCAAATGGCTGATACTGTCGACCAGGGTGAACCTATTGATCTTAAAATTGCTTTTAAAAATATCAGCGAAAAAGCATTTGATAGTTTGCTGAAGGTGAAGGTAACCATCACTGATAGAAATAACAATGATCATGTATATTATGTGCCGCCGCGGAAAGCATTGGTACCGGGTGATACCTTAACCATTCACTTTACAGTGAATTCAGATATTTTCCCTGGTAATAACAGGATTGCGGTAGAGGTAAATCCGGATCATCACCAGCGGGAGCAATATCATTATAATAACTTTTTCTTCAATGAATTTTTTGTGAGGGAAGATGACTTTAACCCGTTGCTCGATGTAACATTTGACGGCGTACACATTCTCAATAATGATATTGTTGCGTCAACGCCTCACATATTAATTAAGTTGAAAGATGAAAGCCAGTTCCTGGAATTAGCAGACACAGCATTGCTTACTGTTAAAGTTCGTTTCCCGGATCAGTCCATCAGGAATTATCATTTTGGCGACAGCATGGTATTTATCCCGGCCGACCTGAGTACGGGTGAAAACACGGCGTCCATTGAATTTAAACCATTCTTTGCTGAAGATGGTGAATACGAATTGATCGTAAGCGGTAAAGATGTAAACGGCAATAAAGCGGGCGACCTGGATTATCATATTGGTTTCAACGTAATTAATAAACCAATGATCTCAAACCTGCTGAATTATCCTAATCCATTTACTACCTCTACAGCATTTGTGTTTACCGTAACAGGAAGCCAGCCTCCGCAAAACATGCGCATTCAGATTTTAACGATCACCGGTAAAGTGGTGAGGGAGATAACGATGAATGAACTGGGGCCGATTCATGTAGGTAGAAATATCACAGAATTTAAATGGGATGGTACCGACAGCTATGGACAAAAACTTGCGAACGGCGTTTATTTGTACAGGGTGCTAACTAACCTCAATGGTAAATCGCTGGACAAATACAGGGCTGATGGCGACCAAACTGATAAATACTTCAACAAAGGGTATGGTAAGATGTACCTGATGCGATAATATTTCGATAATCGAAAACAGGAAGAGGCTATCCCCAACGGTTAGCCTCTTTTTATTTTTTAATTTTGCACACTGACAATATTTTTTATTTATGGCCAAAATAGCAATCAACATTGCAACGGGTAGTTTGCAGAAGGACGAGATAATAGTGGGTATCGATCTTGGTACGACAAATAGCCTTGTGGCCATCATTCACCCCGAAACCGGTGAGCCGGTTGCCCTGAGAGAACATGATAGCAGTAGCCTGGTACCATCGGTGATACATTTTAACGATAGCAATAATATAGTAGTAGGTGACGCTGCAAAAGAGTTTTTGGTAACTCATCCTGGTCAAACCATTTTTTCTGCCAAAAGGTTAATGGGTAAGTCGTACCAGGATCTTAAACAACATGCAGACTTATACACCTACAAAATAATTGACGATAATAAAAATGCAATGGTTAAAGTGCAGGTGGGAGAAACCTTTTATTCGCCTGTAGATTTGTCGTCTTATATCTTAAAAGAATTAAAGCAGCGGGCAGAACATATTGTAAAAACGCCTGTTACAAAAGCTGTGATCACCGTTCCCGCTTATTTTAACGA
>CBFGLL010000374.1:0-2738 GCA_965649585.1 uncultured Chitinophagaceae bacterium
TAAGCAATTATCTTCAGGTCTTCATCGAGCCCTATTTTAAAATCGGAGGTATAAGGATTTCTTTTGCCCGTCATGCCCATATCTTCCATACGGTGCAAAGAATATTTCACCGGCCTTTTTAAATGGTAGCAGGCCAACGCACATAAAACTGCCCATGGGGTTGCCTGGTCTTCTTTACCGCCAAAACCGCCACCGAGGCGGGTTGTATCCACTTCAATTTTGTGCATAGGTATGCCCAACACTTTGGCTGCATGTTTTTGCACCGCAGTTGGCCCTTGCGTGGAAGAAAAAATGCGAATGGCTCCCTGCTCCATCGGCATCGCATACGCTCCCTGTGTTTCTATGTACAAATGTTCCTGTCCATTGGTAGCTGCAATACCCTCAAATACATGTTTACAATTTTTAAACGCCGATTTTGTATCGCCCAATTTAAAATGCCTTGGCGGCACAAGTAATGCGTTTTGTTGCTGTGCTACTCTTGCATCTGTAATAATCGGCAAAGGATCTATTTCTATTTCAATTTTTTTGAGCGCATCCTGGGCTGCGTGCTGGCTTGTAGCAACCACAAGCGCAACGGGCATTCCATTAAAATGCACCTCATCCTCCGCCAGCAAAGGTTCATCCGCTACAATGCCTCCTATTTGGTTTTCACCCGGAATGTCTTTGTAGGTGAAGATGCGCACCACCCCTTCCATTTTTTCTGCAATGGAAGTGTTGAATTTTTTTATGTGTCCATGTGCATGTGGAGATGAAAATGCAGCAGCAAAAAGAGTTCCCGCCGCTAACGGTATATCATCCAGGTAAGTACTTTCGCCACGGGTATGGGTATAACTATCGATATTACGCATGCTTAAAAAGAAAAGTTTTTGCGGGGGAATAATTTTATAAAATGAGCTTTTACCAGCTGGGTGAGTAAAAGCCTTTTGTATTTTTCTGAGCCCCGCACATCAGAAATGGGGCTTATCTCCTGTTGTATTTGTTCCAATAATTGCTGCAGGGTTCCATCACTTAATGTTTTCCCCATTAAAAATCCCGATGACTTTTCCAGGAACAATGGAACCGGTGCCACGCCTCCTGCAGCAATGGCTGCGCTTGTAATCACATCATCTTTTATTTCTACTAGTATGGCCGAGTTTACGCTGGCAATATCGAGCCAACTCCTTTTGCACACTTTTTCAAAATTAAAATGCCGCCCTGCAGTTGGAAGCCGGAAAGAAAGTTTTGTGATAATTTCTCCCTGCTGCATGTCCATTTGTTTATAGCCTTTATAAAAACGGCGCAGGGATACCATTCTTTCAGCACCATCTTTTTCCAGGGTCAGTTCTGCATTCAGCGCCAGGAAAAAAATACTAAGGTCGCCGATAGGTGATGCATTGGCAATATTACCAGCAACAGTAGCCATATTGCGGATCTGCGTGCTTGAAATTAATTTGATGAACTGGTCTACATCGCTGAAAGCTTTTTTAAAAATCGGTGAGCCGGCAATATCCGTCACCGTGGCCGCACCACCGATATGGCAAATATCACCTACTTGCTCCACCCTTCTTAGCCCCGCATCATCCAACAAAAATTGGATAGATTCCCCGGGCATGGTATCATGCTGCTGCACATACAGATCAGTGCCACCGCCTAGTATTTTTTTTAAACCGTGATGCGATCCTACCTGCCTAGCTCTTATTTCTTTAAGCCTTTGTGGAATGGTAGAAAAATATTGCTGCACAATTTTATTTTCAATGGCATGTTCAATTCCGTTTAGCACGCTACCTGTTTTCGCTATTCCTTTACAAAGATTTTCTGCTGCCCGTTCAATGGATTTGTAACCAGTGCACCTGCAAATATTTCCATTCATGGCGTCTATTGCTTTTGTGTGTGATGCACTGTTTTGTTGCAGGCAATGGTTGGTGAGCGACATGATGAAGCCCGGCGTGCAAAAGCCGCACTGCGTGGCCCCCTCTTCTGCAAATGCCTGCTGTACTGGTGTTAGCTCGTTCTGCTGGTTAATACCTTCGATGGTTACAATATGTTTACCATGCGCATTACCCATTGTCATCAGGCAGCTGGTAACTGTGGAGTAATGTACAGTATCCTGGTTGAGCGTGCCCACCATGATGGTGCATGCGCCACAGTCTCCTTCCCTGCATCCTATTTTGGTGCCGGTAAGATTTTTATGATACCGTATAAAATCGAGTAAGATGGTTCCCGGGGCTACATCTGCAGCAATCGTTTCGTTATTCAGGATGAAGCTTATCAAAATATTTTATTAATCATTTTAAAGATAAGATATTTGAAAGAATGATGGAAGCCGGGCAACAATTACAACCACCACAACTTTTTTATCGTATTACGGCATTATGGGTTTTGTGCGAAGCATTTGCAGGTGGATTTTTGCATGCAGCAAAAATTCCATTTGCCGGCATGATGGTGAGCAGCCTTGCTGTATGCTGTATTGCAATGCTGGCCTGGTACAGCGGGGGCAAAGGAACTATTATAAAAGCCACCATCATTGTTGCCATTTTTAAATTGCTGCTTAGCCCGCATAGTCCGCCCACGGCCTACCTTGCAGTGTTTTTCCAAGGAGCGATTGGCCAGATTTTGTTAAGCAATAAAAAATATTTTAAACCGGCAGTGATACTTGTTGCAGTGCTAAGCCTTGCTGAATCGGCCATGCAGCGCTTGCTGGTGCTTTGGTTTGTATATGGCGAAAGTTTCTGGACAGCATTAAATAAATTCATCCAGTA
>CBFGLL010000375.1:0-2723 GCA_965649585.1 uncultured Chitinophagaceae bacterium
CAGCCTTATGGTATGCTTACATTTACAGCGCCAAAAGAACTCAATCTTAAAGTACTCCAGTATTTATTCGACGAAGCAGGATTCCAGTTTTTAACGGACCTGCAGGCTGTGCATTATCCTGACAACAAGGGTGCGGAGCTGGCGGTAGTGTATCACCTGCACAACCTGCGGCAGAATGTTCGCATCCGTTTTAAAGTATTTACAAGTATCGATAACCTTGATGTATATAGTGCTACCGCCATTTTTGCCGGGGCCAACTGGATGGAAAGAGAAACCTACGATTTTTACGGGATCAATTTTGTAGGCCATCCTAATTTGATCAGGGTACTGAATGTTGATGAGATGGATTATTTCCCGATGCGAAAAGAATACCCATTAGAAGACCAGAGCAGGATAGATAAAGATGATGAAATGTTTGGCCGTGGCGGTTTAAAAGGTTTTGGAACAGAAAAAGTAATAGAAGGATCCACCATAGCAGAAGATGAAAAAACGGATGGCACGAGGAACCGGGAAATTTAAAAAGCAGGCGGATCATTAAATAAAAAAAATGTCAGCTACTACCGATAATATTTTATTGCCCGAAGGCAGTTTAGAAAAACAAACTACCACGCTCAACCTGGGTCCTACGCACCCGGCTACACATGGTGTGTTTCAGAATATACTGGAACTGGATGGAGAAAAGATTCTCAAATCCACTTCTACCGTGGGTTATATCCACAGGGCATTTGAAAAAATAGCAGAAAGGCGACCGCTGTACCAGATCACTCCTTTAACCGATCGCCTCAATTATTGTTCAGCTCCCATCAACAATATGGGCTGGCATCTTACCTGCGAAAAATTACTGGGCATTCAAATTCCAAAGCGGGTTGATTATTTGCGCATCATCATCATGGAGCTGGCCCGCATCAGCGATCACCTTATTTGTAACTCTATTGTAGGTGTGGATAGCGGTGCATATTCCGGCTTTTTATACCTGATGCAGTTCCGTGAACTGATCTACGAAATTTATGAAGAGATCTGCGGAAGTCGCCTTACTACTACCATCGGTCGTATTGGTGGTTTCGAAAGAAATTTCACCAACACCGCTTTCGAAAAACTGGAAAAATTCCTCGACGAAAAAAATGGTTATCCTGCACAGTTGCGTGAGTTTGAAAAACTGTTTACCCGCAACAGGATATTTATGGAGCGTACCATCGGGTGCGGACCAATTAGTGCAGAGCGTGCCCTGAATTATGGATTTACCGGGCCCAACCTGAGGGCTGCCGGTGTGGATTATGATGTGCGTGTGGCAACGCCGTACAGCAGTTACGAAGATTTTGATTTTAAAATACCTGTTGGAACCACCGGTGATTGTTACGACCGTTACCTGGTGCGCAATGAAGAAATGTGGGAGAGCTTAAGCCTTATCCGGCAGGCTTATCGAAAAGTGCAGGAATTTAAAGGCGCCGAAGCAGAAGTGTTTCATGCAGACGCACCTGCCTATTATCTTCCTGAAAAGAAAGATGTGTACACCAAAATGGAAGCTTTGATCTATCACTTTAAAATTGTGATGGGCGAAACGGAGATGCCGGTAGGGGAAGTGTACAACGCTGTAGAGGGCGCCAATGGTGAGCTTGGTTTTTACCTCATCAGCGATGGTGGACGTACGCCGTATCGTTTGCATTTTCGGAGGCCATGTTTTATTTATTACCAGGCATTCCCTGAACTGGTAGAAGGTGGCTTATTGAGTGATGCGATAATAACGATGAGTAGTTTGAATTTGATTGCAGGAGAAATGGACGCATAAAAAAGTATGTTTTTAAAAAGCAGTTTATGAGTGTTGAGTTTTCAAAACAAAGTTTAGATAAGGTAGCGGAAATTAAAACCCGTTATCCGGAAGGCAAACAAAAAAGTGCCTTGCTGCCCGTGTTGCATATGGCGCAGGATGAGTTTGGCGGCTGGCTTGATGTGCCGGTGATGGATTATGTAGCTTCGTTATTGAATCTTGAACCCATTGAAGTGTACGAGGTAGCGAGTTTTTACAGCATGTATAATTTAAAACCGGTAGGCAAACACCTTTTTGAAGTATGTCAAACTGGTCCATGCATGGTAAAGGGTTGTGATGATATCATAGACTACATCAAACAAAAACTCAACATCAATGTAGGTGAAACTACTGCCGATGGAATGTTTACCTTAAAAACGGTGGAGTGTTTAGGTGCCTGTGGTTATGCACCTATGATGCAGTATGGTAAAACCTACAGGGAACATTTAACGAAGGAAAGAGTGGATGCGATCATCGAAGAATGCAGGGCTAAGAGCAGTAATTAAAAGTAAAAACCGGAAAGCTGCTGTCGGATGTCATTGTATGACTTTTGACTGTTGACTTTTGACTTTCATATAATGGGTAGAAAATTATTATTAGAAAAAGCACATGTTGAGGGTATCAGAACCTACGATGTGTATCGCCGTGAAGGTGGTTACAGAAGCGTAGAGAAAGCTTTTACAATGACACCCGAAGCGATTGTAGAGGAAGTGAAGAAGAGCGGCCTTCGTGGTCGTGGTGGGGCAGGTTTTCCTACGGGCATGAAATGGAGTTTTATAGCCAAACCAGAAGGCGTGCCTCGTCACCTGGTGGTGAATGCAGATGAAAGTGAGCCCGGTACTTTTAAAGATCGTTACCTCATGGAGTTCATTCCTCATTATTTAATTGAAGGAATGATCGTTTCATCATTTGCACTGGG
>CBFGLL010000376.1:0-2714 GCA_965649585.1 uncultured Chitinophagaceae bacterium
AATCACGCTCATATGGTATTTGCTCAGGCGCAGTTTATCGCCTCGGCCATCGCCCACTTTAAAGAGCAACGCATATTTTTTCAACCACTCTTCCGGTAAAATTCCCAGGGTACCATCGCCCAGCTGTACAAAGGATTGTTTACCTGCCAGCGCCCTTTTAATATCAGCAATGCCTACACGCTGGTTGCCGAATTCTATTTCCACCTTTGCATCAAACCAGTCGAGCCCGCTGCTCACATGGATATGCGTAGAAGGCCTGGCGGTATTAAAACGGAAATTGCGCAGCGCTTCAAAACCATACACCGGTATTTTCATTTCCTTCATGGCATCCATAAAAAGAAAGAACCAGTTATTGCGCAACACTTCGGCCCCTTTTAATGCCAGGCTGCCGCTGTCTTTCTGCTCCACAAACATGGAATGCAGCGTATTGAGCTTTTGTAAAAAACGTTCTTCCGCTTCCTTGTTACGGTGCACCTGCAATATTTTATCTCCATCCGGCACCACGATCGTTTCCTTATCACTCACCCTTGCCTCTATGCCATTATAACTAAATATGGGTTGCAGCAAAAGGTAGTCACCTTTTTCCTGCAGTTGCAACCTGATCTCCGGTTGCAGGTTTTTAATTTCCTTCACAAGGCTTTTATCAAACTCTACCTGGTATTCTTTGGTGAGTGGCAGTATAACTTTCTGCATTTTTTCTGCCCAGTTGGTTTTACTCAGCTGCAGGTTGCCCTCTTTCAAAAACTTTTCTGCCTGCAATACGTCTTCTGCCTTCTGCCACAGGTAATACACATCATCATGCTTAAACAGCAAACTGCTGTTGCATTCATTTTCTGCAAAAGGCATCAGCTGGCTGCCCAGTTTTACCATACACACAATTTCAAACTGGTTGTTGCTGGCAATAACTTTAAATATCGGGTTGATAAATGTTTCACTCAGCGAAGCGGGCTCCAGGTTGGCCGTTTTAAAAGGCTTTCCCTGCGGAAGTGTAAACACAAAAGCATTGTTGTGGTTCTCTTCAAAAACCTTTTTAAGCTTAGGGTGAAGGTATTCGGTAATAAGTGACTTCGTTTCTTCAGGCAGGTCTTCCCCATCGGTATGAATAATATTTTCCCAGATACCGCTGAAGGGTGAATTGCGGTTCAAAAATTTATTCACCTCGTTATCCTGCAATTTGCGCAGCTGCTGAAACAGTTGTTTATCCTGTTCAGAAAACACTTCGGTATTTACAAACTTTGCCAGGTCCAGCTTTTCGGCCTTGCCTACATAGTTCAGTTCCTGCTCGTCGGGCTCGCCCTGCAATGCATCAACAGAAAACCCGGGATAATTTTTTGTATTAAAGTTGAGCACCATGCCCAGGCGGAGTAATTTGTCGTCGGCCACTAACACTTCTTCACGGGCCACCGGTGGCGGTGTAAATGCAGGAACGGGTTTGGTACTAACGGGTACGCTTACCCTTTTTATGCTGCTGTCGAGCAACTTTAAAAAAGGTTTCCCGTCTTTGTATATGAATTCAAATTTACCTTCCAGGTCATCATCCAGGCTATAGCCGTATATCTGCAGCAGTTTGTTTTTTTCTTTGTCGAGGTTGCGGATGCTGTCGAAATAATTGGGACCGTGGGCATTCAGCAGTTGCAGGAACAACAACACTTTGTGTTCGCAAAGCGGGTGCTGGCTTTCGCTGCAGCTACAGGAAGTATCAAAATTGCGTTCGTCATTTTTTTGAATCAGCAGTTGAAATTCTTCTTCCCCTATCAGCAGGTTCGCTTCTACTCTTTCATCTGCTGCTTTTATGATGTTGGCCTTATGCGTGCGCAATAAATTTTCCGCTTCCTGGAAGATGGCCGGAGAGCTCAGCATACGCATCATCTTAAGGTCGATGATCTTCATTTTAGCTACGGTATGGCGTTGGTCGTAGCGGATGGCAGCGCTCAGCAACAGGTTTTTATCAACCATATCCTGCAGGCGGAATAACGAAGCCGCTTCGTGCCGGCAGATCTCGCTGAGGTTATAAGGGCAGCTGCAGCGCAGCGTCATCAGTTTTTCATCTGCATATTTATGTACATGCACTTTGTAAAAAGTGCTGTACACATCATCTTTCACACGGAACACAATGGTGCCCATGAGTTCATCATGCTCCACCATCTCCACGAAACCCTGGAGGTGTATCTTTTTGCCACGGCGAATCACTTCGTCTGTTCCGTTGTTGTATATATGCTTAATAAGGTGCGGCAGCGCCAAAACAATCAGTTTAAATTAGTAATCATTGCACCTGCACGTATGGAATCATTGGTTAGAGGCCATTGAGAAAAGGGCAATTTGCAAAAGTAAAGGAAAATAAACGAGCCCCCGAAGCCTTTTAAAAGCTATGTGGAGAAAATTGAGTTAAATGTTGAGAATCCAGCGAAAAATGTATAACGGGAAATCTGCAGTTGAAAGGCGAAATCATTATTGTCATGCTGAGCTTGTCGAAGCAATGTTAAACGACATTATTTTTTTAGTTTCCAATGCCGACTTCGACAAGCTCAGCCTGACATTCTTCCCGACAATTGGCGCTATGGGTGTTTTATTAACTTCCCATCCCGATACATCGGCAGCACCGGTGCTCCATCTGCTTCGAGGCAATAACGGATATCTTTTTCCAGCCCAAAGCCGGTGAGTCGATGATAATGCGATGCATCATGGGTTTTCATAAAGTCATATAGATCAGGCTG
>CBFGLL010000377.1:0-2710 GCA_965649585.1 uncultured Chitinophagaceae bacterium
TGAATTTTGTAGAAGCAGATAAAGCGGATTCCAGCAGGGACGTAAACCGAAATCCTGTTGAGGACGATCCTCAAAATACCCTTAATAACAGGAGCCAGGTGAATGTAAATATGTACGCTATCGTAAACGAGCAACGAGTATTGCTGGATGGTAATGCTACCGTATTTGGAAACGAGTTCAGAGAAGGTTACAGTGCGGAAGACGTTGACAAACTCTGGAACCCGTCTGATAATTTTGCGATCATAGATAAGGATAATAAGGAATTGATTGTTGATACACGTCCGGAAGTTGGGCCGGGAGACACTATTCACTTCCGGATGTACGGGCAGTTTTATGAGAATTATGCAATGAGGATATTCAGTAACAATATGAATCCTTCTTTGCAGGCATGGATGGTGGATAAGTACTTAAACAGGGAATCTCCGATCAACCTGCAGGATACTACCCAATACAATTTTGCTATCAATAGCAACCCTTCATCCTATGCGGCGGATCGTTTTATGATCGTATTCAAACAAGCAACCGTAGTTCCCGTAACTTTCGTTTCCATTGCAGCCCAGCGCCAGCCATCGGGAGAAGTGAAAGTGAACTGGAAAGTGGCTAATGAACAAAATATTACGGGTTATACGGTGCAAAGGGGTGCGAGTGCTGCTTTGTTGCAGGATATTGGCAACACAGCGGCCACTAACAGCAGCGACTACACGAAAAATGATGTGAATCCATTTGTTGGTGATAATTTTTACCGCATTAAAGCATCGGATGCTAATGGATCATTTATTTACAGCGATATCGTAAAAGTAAGCGGCACCAATACCCTGTTCTCCATCCAGGTGATGGAAAACCCGGTGAGGGGGGAGCAGATCTTATTACAGGTTAAAAATGCGCCGGCGGCCACACGGTACCAGGCGAGCCTGTTTAACGAAATGGGTCAGCTGGTACATCAACAACAATTGTACGTAAATGCAGGAAGCCAGGTGCTGCAGGTAAATCTTGCCGCTAAACCTGCAGCGGGCAGTTACAGGTTGGTGCTGAGAGATAATGCGGGTGGGGAAGAGGTTTTGGGTGTTGTGTTTGGGAGTCGGTAGTCGGTAGTTCAGCTGGGAGTTCAGAGTTCGTAGTCGGGAGTGGAGAGTCCATAGTCCATCGTCGATAGTCCAAAGACGTTTGTGCGGATTGGGACTACGTTATTTCTTTGGAGCTGATATTTTTTTATTAACGCAGTGGTCGGTTGATCGCTGCGTTTTTTATTAAGGGTAGTAAAATTTACCGTAGACCCTCTGCCACAAGTGATGAGTGCACACGGGTTTTGTTTTTTTTAAATAACAATAAGGAGATTAACTTTTATTTTCCCTCCTTTTTTTTAATTCATCAACGTCTTCGATATCTTTTTTCCGGGGATTAGTGAGTTTGTCTTTTATGAGATCTTCATAGGCCAGGAAAGAGATTGGAACGTTTTGGTAGTTAATTGTTACGGCAGACTCGAATGCGTTCCTGAAAACCAGATCGGCCTTCAACCTCGGGAGAAAATCAAGTGTGAATTCCTCAAAATCATATTTGAAAAAAGATCTTTTCGGATCGGGGGATTTCTCGGCTTTAAAGCTAGTAACATTTATTTCTAATGATGCCAGTGCATCTAAAAGCTTATAATAATTGGGATAGGTTGGGTTGTACCAAAAATCAAGATCTGGCTTTGTTACAGGAACACCAGCCGCATTTGTGGAAACCCGGAAAAATCCATGGAGGGCGACCGCAGTTCCACCCACAATCATGTATTCAACATGATGACTATGAAGGGCTGCGCAAATTCTTAGGGTGTTATCAATTAATGCGTTGTTCAAATCAGCTATGTTTTTTCAGTATAGCCGGGTTTTCCAATTTTTGCTTCAATTGATCGATAAAAATCCGGAGCCGGGAAAATTGTTGTGCATGGAGGGCTTGTTGAGAAGGTGAAACCTGTCTATTCGCATTTTTTAATTGCGCAAATTTTTTATATCGAAGTAGTTTTTCCATGCCCCCGGGATAAATTTCCTTTTATAAAAATAAGCAATTTTTTGTGGAGGAAGAAGGAGGGAGTTCATAGTCTGGAGTCGGGAGTCTGAAGTTTGTGCTGGTTGGGGGTATGTTATTTTTTTGAATTTATATTTTTTTAAAACGCAGTGATCGGTTGAACGCTGCGTTCTTTTTTGTGGAGTTTAATTTACCACGGAGCGCACAGAGGTAAATGCACAGGGAGAGCACAGAGGAGGCATCGGAATTTCTTAATGAATAGGTTGGTTAATATTGTTTGGAGAAGCTGATATTTTTTAAAACGTAGTGATCGGAGGATTGCTGCGTTTTTTATTGGGGAGAGTAAAATAAACCACTGAGTTCACAGAGGGAAATGCACACAGAGGACCCAGAGAAAGCTTCAAAACTACTCTATGAAAGGGTTGCCGCCCAGCACAATTTTTTATATTTTTTAAGCTGCGCAACTTAAAGAACCCCTCATGCCTCCGGCAGACAGGTCTGTGTACTCTGTGGTTAAACAGATATTTGAATATAGAAATGACTTTGGAGATGTTTGAGATGCCAGGTTTTACCACAAATCCAACTACCGGCAGGCTTACCTGGCAAATGCATGAGAGCACAGAGAATGTTTCGAAAAGCAAATTCTTTTAAGCATTCGCTCCTGCCGCACCTTCGATCCCGATGCTCGGGACAGGCAGGCTCC
>CBFGLL010000378.1:0-2709 GCA_965649585.1 uncultured Chitinophagaceae bacterium
GCCAGGTTGGCTGCCCTGTGAATGGTGCACAGGATATATTCCGCAGGAAGTTCGGCGTTGCGATCCGCTGGTTGAATCTGCAGGAATGCATCGAGCATGAGATCGCCGGAAAAAACCGGTTGTGATGGAATGCTGGTTCCGTAACCTTCGGCCAGCAGTGTATCCATATTTTTTTGTGTGCAGCAAAAGTTGATATCGGCCAGGCGATCTGTGAGCAGGCGGTTAATTTCTTCTGGCATGCTATTATCTCCGGTTCGTACGCCTCCTTCAAAATGTACGAGTGGCAGGCCCGCTCTTTTTGCAGCAATGGCTGCTGCCAGGGTGGTGTTTGTATCGCCGTACACAAATACAATGGCACCGGGTTGCAACAGAAAATACTCCTGCAATTTGTCTGTTGCTTTTCCTATAAACTCATTGGCGGAGGTTCCCTGTATATTAAAATTGATGGCAGGGGCGGGGATGCCTAGCTCTTTGAAAAATATTCCATCCATTTCATAACTGAAATGTTGCCCGCTATGAACGATCTGCTGGGCAAAGTTGCCGGCCTGCTGTATTTCTTTGTGTAGTACGGCCAGCTTTACAAACTGCGGCCGGTTGCCTACCACGTGTAAAATTGTTCTCAAGTTAGTTTTGATGCGTAAATTTTTTCGATGATCTCTACTGTTTTCATTCCTTCGAATGCGCTTGCAAATTCATGGCGGGGGTTGTGTAAAGCCTGCACCAGGTTTTCGTACACTTTGTCGTGATTGCTCATGCTGCCCTGGTAAAAGCCATATGCGTTTGCAGGGTTGCCGGCAGGCAGATCTTCTATACACTTTCCGCTTATGCATTGGTATTCCAGTTCGTTTAAATATTGCCCGCCAATTTTCACTGTTCCTTTTTCTCCAAAGAGTGTGATGGAGCCCTCCATATTTTTTTTGAAACTATTGATGGTAAAATTAATGGTACCAATGGCGCCATTCAACATTTCCATAATCACCACGCCGCTGTCTTCAATTTCCAGCACCCGGTGTTCAAAATTTTTCAGCACAGATCTTACTGATTTTACATCGCCCAAAAACCAATAGATGAGATCAATAAAATGGCTGAACTGGGTGTACAAGGTACCGCCATCCATTCTGCGGGTACCTTTCCAGGTATTGTAATAATAACTGTTGGGCCTGTTCCAGAAACAGTTTACCTGGAAACTTAAAATTTTTCCCAGCCTGTCTTCATCCAATAATTTTTTAACAGCAACAACGGGCGGATTATAACGGTTTTGTTTTACCACGAACAATTTTTTATCCGCCAGGTTGGCGGCCGTCATCATTTGTTTTGCATCAATGGTATTAATACAGAGTGGTTTTTCGCAAAGTACATGTTTGCCTGCCTTCAGTGCTTTAATACTGTGGCTGGCATGAAGGCCATTGGGTGTACAGATACTCACCACATCTACGTCGGGTTCTGCCTCCAGCATTTCGTCGATGTGTAAATAGAGGTTAGCATTGTATTCTTCCGCCAGTTCTGCGGCGTTTTCATGAAGGATATCACAAACCGCCAGCAGTTGGCCCCATTTGTTAATTTGTTCTGCATGCCGCCTGCCTATCCTGCCACAACCTACAATGGCGAATTTTGTTTTCATCATACAAAAATGCTGTTTTTTTATCAAATGAATTGGCTCTTATAATGCAAACAGCTTACCACTAATATATTCTGGCAGTGCTTGTTGATTATTTTTAAATAAATTAGGCCCTGAATTTTTCAGCATTCAAAAAAATAAAATATGATCAAGAAAATTTTACCCTTATCCATCTTGTTTGTGCTGGCATTGCAGGTGAGTTATTCCCAGGCAAAGCTGGTGGAAAAGGTTACAAAAAAAGGATCCGAGATTGTGATCCCGTATGAAAAGTATGTATTACCCAACGGGCTAACCGTTGTGGTACACGAAGACCATTCAGACCCGGTGGTGCATGTGGATGTTACTTACCATGTAGGTTCTGCAAGGGAAGAGATCGGCAAAAGTGGCTTCGCACATTTTTTTGAACACATGATGTTCCAGGGGAGTGATAACGTTGCAGACGAACAACATTTTAAGATCATAACCGAATCTGGCGGCACGTTGAATGGCTCTACTAATCTTGACAGAACCAATTATTATCAAACTGTTCCCAGCAACCAGGTAGAAAAAATGTTGTGGTTAGAGGCAGACAGGATGGGTTTTTTACTGGATGCCGTTACGCAACAGAAATTCGAAATTCAAAGATCTACGGTGAAAAATGAAAGAGGGCAGAACTATGATAACAGGCCTTATGGTTTGCTGGGAGAGTTTACCTCTAAAAATTTATATCCCTATGGCCATCCTTATTCATGGATGACGATTGGATACCTGGAAGATCTGAACAGGAGTGACCTGCAGGATCTTAAAAATTTCTTTCTCCGCTGGTATGGGCCCAACAACGCTACTCTTACCGTGGGTGGTGATGTTAACACAAAACAGGTGGTAAAATGGGCTGAAAAATATTTTGGCTCCATCCCCCGCGGGCCAAAAGTAGAAAGCGTGGTGGTGCCACCGGTGGTGCTGGAAAAAAACAGGTATGCGAGTTATGTAGATAACTATGCAAGAACTCCACAAATGCGCATCGTGTATCCTACGGTACCTGCTTATCACAAAGATGCTCCTGCTTTGAGTGCATTAGCGGAGGGAATAGGGCAAGGAAGAAATTCGGTAGT
>CBFGLL010000379.1:0-2661 GCA_965649585.1 uncultured Chitinophagaceae bacterium
ACACCGCAAAAGCCCGTGCCTACTGGACTTCTGATGCATTGAAAAAAAGAAGGGAAGCAGGCGGTGTTATTTCAGCCCCGGAAAGATTTGTTTTTTCAATTGTTGCAAGGTATTAATTACAGAAAAGGTAAAACATGAAAGGCGCTGCACGAAGCAACGCCTCTTTACAAAAAATTTTGTGACAGCGTTTTTATTTATTTTTTAGTATTTCAAGTTCCTTTTTCAACTCCTGGATCATGATGTTTTGTTCCTTAACTGCACTAATCAACAGCGGTATCAGTTCCATATAGTTTACAGCGTTGAACTCCACTTCATCGCTCAGTTTTTTCCCGCTTTTTTCATCATTGTTTTCAAAACTGGCTGGTTGCACCGTCGTCACTACGAGATTGGGCAAAACGGCCATTACCTCATCTGCAATAAGGCCATACCGAAAGTTTTTAGGAAGATTCATTTGTTTGTATTCGTCTGTACGGTACTGGTAGAAGGTAGGGCGTAGTTTCATAATAATGTCTAAACCATTGGAAATATCCTCAATCCCGGTTTTTAGCTTCCTGTCGGAAGGTAGGTAAGAGCCTGTGGTGAATACGTTTCCTGAAAAATAACCAGCATACTGAACAGTGCCACTCGTAGTAGTGCCATACACGCCATAGGAATACGTACTGTTCGACGCTGTGCCGAACACTCCATAACCGGATGTTCCGGAAGAAGCTGACCCATACAGTCCATAGTTGGAATTACCATTTGAGGCTACACCCTGGGTTCCGTACCTTGACCCGGCTCCTATCAATTCTGACTTACCCACAACACCAATATAGCCTCCCTCTCCCTTCACCCCCACACCAAAAAAAGGGATGTTATTACAACTGGCATATAACCCCTCGTAGTCAGTGCTGGCAGTTGACTGGTTCAAAAACCTGGAAAGAACCGGATCAACACCCACCACGTTTAAGCGGTAATTAAAATTCGAGGCGCCAACATTCAGCCTGTTCTGAATAAATACATCGCCCTGGTCAAAATACCCGGCCCAGTTTAAAGCTCCTGAATGAGCGCTGCCGTAAATACCCATATTAATAGCACCGGACCCACCCATTGCTAATCCCCCAACCGCAGTGTTGCTGGCCCCGCCTGCACTTTTTCCCCAGATTCCTATTTTTTGCCCTGCAGAAGCGCCAAACACATCACTAAAAATCCCATAAGCAGTGCCGGCACCCGAGGTTACTGTGCGAATGCCATATACTTCGTGGTTATTTGGAGCAGATACTGAATTATAAATTCCGGTACTGGCGCCTACCGTTGCCGAGGTATTAAGGTTAAACAGCGCAGCCGTGGTGGCCTCTGCAGAACTCTGTTCTACATGCAGTTTAGTTACAGGGGTGGCAGTTCCAATGCCTACATTTTGTGCGAAGGAAAAATTAGTTATCACTATACAGCATCCCAGGAGGGCACCGCAGATCGGTGTGTTTAGTTTCATTTAATTAGCATTTTTGTAAAGTAAAAGTTAAAGCTTTTTTGAATCCACCTCAAATTTTTATGAGCGGTTACCCGCAATACGAATATTTTCATACTTTAGCTACGAAATTCATCGTAATTATGAGCAAGCAAGTAAACTTTAAACCCACAGAGGGTGAATTGGAAATATTGTCGGTGTTGTGGAATAAAGGCGCATCCACCGTACGTACGGTAAACGAAGAGTTGTGTAAAACAAAGGACACGGGCTATACCACCACCCTCAAACTGATGCAGATCATGTTTGACAAAGGGCTTGTAACCCGTGACAGCAGCAGCAAAACACACGTGTATGAAGCTGCCGTGTCAAGGGAAAAAACACAATCACAGTTTGTAGATAAAATGATCAACAGCCTGTTTGCAGGCTCTGGTGCAGAATTAGTGATGCATGCTTTGGGAGGGCACAAGCCGAGTTCCAACGAACTCAATAAAATCCAGGACCTGATAGACCGCCTGAAAAAAGGATAACAAGGTAATGAACTAAAGAACTCCACTGTTTATGCACAATTTGGCCTACAGTATAATTATTACGTTGCTACACAGCCTGTGGCAGATGGCTATTCTATTGCTTTTTTACCAATGCATAAAATTGATTTTTACCAAGTGGCCCCCCATTGCAAAAAGAAATTTGCTGTACTCTTTGCTGGCTGTCCAGTTATTTACCTCTATCATCACTTTTTTCTTACTTTACCTGGGCAGGCAGCAGGTATTGCTAAACACAGAGTGGTCATTGCAGTGGCTTTCCCCTGCTACAACGCTTTCCCAGCAATGGTTTAGCGCACTGTTGGTTGTATACGTGGCTGGATTTGCTTATAAATTGCTTGGCAATTATTTGAAGTGGAAAAAACACATCAGCCAGCTGCGCCCTCATTTTCAAAAAGCCCCGGCGTCCATCAGGTTGTTTACAGAACAAAAAGCCCTGGCTTTCGGCATTAAAAGAAAAGTGGAAGTTTGGTTCAGTGCTCATATCAGTTCTCCCCTCACTTATGGTTTTTTTAAACCGGTGATCCTGTTCCCGGTGGCACTGTGCAACCAGTTAAGTCTTTCGCAAACAGAAGCATTGATCGTACATGAACTCACACATATCCGCACAAAAGATTACCTGTTAAACTGGATGCTGGTAATTACAGAGTCCATCTACTTTTTTAATCCATT
>CBFGLL010000380.1:0-2651 GCA_965649585.1 uncultured Chitinophagaceae bacterium
TCAAATATTTGTTCATTTCTTCGTACACCGTACACATCATAAACAACATTCGGGGAAATGCGGGCTTCAGTTCTCTCACCACCTGTGTGCCCGTGATACCACCCAGGTTAATATCCATCAATACAATATTGGGCTTATACAACGGTAGTTTAACCCTGGCATCTTCCCCGTTTTCGCAGGAACATACCAGTTCAAAATCGGCGCACATGGTGATGATTTGTTCCAGTGCATTCCTGATGTCATGGTTATCTTCAACTATCCCGATATGTATGCTCATAGCTGCAAAATTTCAACAATTTGCTCATTCCAACAATACGCCAAATGGGTAGTTTTAGCGTAGTGGCTGGTACAGCATGTATTTGTCTTTAAAGTGCTCCTCCGCAAAAAGTTTAAATACATCCCATACATAGGGCTTGCAACCACTTTCAAAAATTTCCTGTGTTAAGTCTCCGCCTTTCAGGCAGATAAGGCCATTCGGTTCATTCTCCTCCAGGGTCTTTTTCTTTTTTATAAGTGGTTTGCTCCAGCGCCAGAGATCTTTAAGTGGAGCAACCGCTCTTGAAACTACGGCGTCGAACTGCCGGTTTTTAATGTCTTCAATCCGGCTGTGTTGCGTGCTGAGGTTGTTTAAACCGATATCAGCAGCAACTTCTTTAACTACCGTAAGTTTTTTATTGATACTATCTACAAGGTGAAATTGTGTGCCTGGAAAAAATATCGCCAGGGGTAAACCGGGGAAACCTCCTCCTGTGCCAAGGTCTACGACCTGTGAACCTGGTTCAAACTCAAACTGGGTGGCAATGCTAAGGGAGTGCAGTACATGGTGGAGGTAAAAATTATCCATATCCTTCCTGCTAATCACATTTATTTTTTCATTCCACTCGCTATATAAGTCTTTCAGCGCAGCGAACTGCCTGAGTTGTTTTTCATCAAAATCAGCAAAATATTTTAAAACGATCTCCATGTGATTTGTTTTACTGCGAGGGCCGGCGGCAATGCAAAGAAAGCATTTTTCAGGCTGAGGAGGCAAGCTTATCTTACTTCCATGTTGGTTTTTGTTTTTTCAACAGTGCGGGGGCAAAGATGAGGTAATACACGAACATCCAGATATCGAAAAAGATGAACAATCCAAACAGGTCTTTTTCTCCAAGTTTTTTCATCATGTTATAGAACACGATCCCCTGCAGCAGCCATTTTATTCCTAAAACAATTAATGCCCATTTCCAGTTAAAGAATATGGCTGTTGTAATTACAAGCGGGTAAAATAAAAAATGTACCAGCGCATATAATGCCAGCAGGAATTTGTGCAGCGGGCGGTAAAATTTTGAAGTGGTATAATGTCTTTGTTTTTGCTTTTTCCATTGAGCCCAGCTTAGGGCGGGTTCGCTCAGGGTAAAGCTTTCCTTGTCTATGTTGATCCTGGTATTTTTTTTATTTCCCGCAGCATTTATAAATAGATCATCATCTCCACCCACAATGTGGTTGTGTGCAGAAAATCCTTTATGCCTGAAGAAAACCGCTTTTTTATAACTAAGGTTTCTGCCAACGCCCATGTAAGGAATGCCTGCGAGTGCATAACTCAGGTATTGGATAGCAGTGTGGAATGTTTCCCAGCGGATCAGTTTATTTAAAAATCCCTTTTTTTTATGGTATGGCCCGTAGCCTAATACAATTTCCGTATCGTCGTTGTACGCATGTTGCATGCTGCTGATCCAGTTTTCGGTAGCAGGTACACAGTCCGCATCGGTGAGTAATAGAATTTCATGTTTGGCTGTTTTGATACCAATGCTGAGTGGAAATTTTTTGCCGGGAATCATTTTGGCTTCCTGGGTGAGCTCTACCACCTGCATTTGCTTAAACTCTTTTTTGAGTGCCTCAAGGATATATTTGCTCTCGTCATAAGAATTATCATTTACTACAACTACCTCGTGTGTACTGGGATAATTTTGCACTAATACGCCGGGGAGATTTTTTACCAGGTTGGCGGCCTCATCCCTTGCACAAACCACTACGCTTACAGCATGCGTTTGAGAATTGATTTTAGGAGTTGATTTATAAAATGCAAGGCGGGCAAAAAAGAAGGTGTAATAAAAAACCTGTATAGCAGCTACAACACACAGAAAAATGAACAACAGCAGGGGCCATTGCTCCAAAAGCAGTTTTGGTAAATCCATCCTGCAAAAATACAGTGGGAAGGCTGCCGAAATAAGGCTGTGAAAAAAATGTTGGCAGGTGAGAAGTTACCATAAAACAAAGTAAATTAGGATCCCGGATCACCATTGGAATAAGGTGAGTGAGTAGCGGGAAAAACATACACCTAGAAAATATCATTCAGGTATAACCTATAATTATGGCAACCAAAAAGAAACTATCCGTCGCTGATAAAGCTAATCTATTAACCTTGCTGAGGGAAAGGTTTGAAAAAAACAAAAACCGGCATAAAGGATTAGATTGGGGAAAGGTTGAAGCAAAGCTTAAAAAAGCCGATGATAAGCTTTGGTCGCTGCAGCAAATGGAGCAAACAGGCGGGGAGCCGGATGTGATTGGTTTTGATAAAAAAAGCGGTGAATATATTTTTTATGATTGCTCTGTAGAAAGCCCCAACGGTACAAGAAGTGAATGTTATGATCACTATGTACTGGAAAAAAGAA
>CBFGLL010000381.1:0-2638 GCA_965649585.1 uncultured Chitinophagaceae bacterium
TATTACCAGTCAAATCGTTATTCGTGGCCATCAATGTTGCTGTTAGCTGGCCCTCCAGGTTTTGGGCAACAGATAGCATGTCATCCATATTTTCACAGCTTACGATAATAGAGTAGGGTCCGAAAACTTCCTGCTGCAACAAGGGGTTTGCGATAAATGCTTTTGCAGATGTTTTTGTAATAGTTGCATTCCCCATTATTTCCATCATCGGGTTGGCTACGTCAGCTACAAGTTCTACGCCTTGTTGCAGCAATACTTTTTCTTTTTTTGCATTGAAGTGTTGTGCAATTCCCTTGTGCAACATTTTGGCTGCAGGAACTTTTTGAATTTCTTCAGTAAGTGTTTTTACAAAAAGATCGAGCTCTGGAGAATTGATGCCTATTATTATACCTGGATTAGTACAAAACTGTCCGACGCCAAGCGTAATAGAAGCTGCATACATCCTGGCTGCATCTTTAGCAGCTGTTTGCATTTTTTCAGGCAATAAAAAAACAGGGTTCACGCTGCCCATTTCTGCAAATACAGGGATAGGCTCCTTGCGTTGAGTACCCCAATCGAATAATTGTTTACCCCCGGCAAATGACCCGGTAAATCCTACCGCTTTTGTATAATCATGTTTTACTAAAAATTCACCTACCGATGCCGAAGCTCCATGTACATGAGCAAACACAGCTTCAGGCATATTGCATTTGGCTGCAGCTTTTAAAATTGCCTGTGCTACCAGTTCGCTTGTATTGGCATGGGCAGGGTGAGCCTTTACAATTACCGGGCATCCAGCCGCCAATGCACAGGCAGTATCTCCGCCAGCAGTACTGTAAGCAAAAGGAAAATTGCTGGCGCCAAACACTACAACCGGTCCAAGTGCTGTTGCGGTTTTTCTTAAATCTGGTTTTGGCGGAGTTTTGTCGGCATTAGCTGTGTCAATTCTTATGTCCATCCATTCGCCCCTGGCACATGCATCTGCATAACTATTCAATTGAAAAATAGTTCTCGCTCTTTCTCCCCGCAACCTTGCTTCAGGAAGATTGGTTTCCTGCATAGCAGTTTCTATAAGTTTATCGCCGCATGCTTCCAATTCCACTGCGATCGCTTTCATAAATGCGGCACGTTGTTGCAGCGAATAATTACGGTATACCAAAAAGGCTTTCCAGGCTTTCTGTATTACCAATTCCAGTTCTTCTGTACTACTGTCTTTAAACATCTTTGTTATTATATAGATGGTCTTTTTGCGATGCCATCCCTGATGATCTTTAAAATGGATGCTCTTTCTTCTCCTTTCAAAACAAGTCTTGGTGCTCTCACAAATTCCGAGCCTATGCCTGCTTCCTGCTCTGCCAGCTTTATATACTGAACCAGCTTAGGGTGAATATCCAGCTCCAGCAGCGGCATAAACCACCGGTATATGGCTAATGCTTCACCCATTTTGTTTTGTTGAATCAAATTATACATTGCAACGGTTTCTTTTGGAAAAGCACAAACCAATCCTGCCACCCATCCATGAGCTCCCAGGGTCAATTCTTCAAATGCCAGCGTATCCACACCACACAAAATATTATAACGGTCACCAAAACGGTTAAACATTCTCACTACGTTGGTGGTATCTCTCGTGCTTTCTTTTACGGCCTGTATATTGGAAAACGAAGCCAGTTTTTCAAACATCGCCAGCGTTACTTCTGTTTTATAGTCTACGGGATTATTGTAGATCATAATCGGCAGGTCGGTACTTCTGGCGATGCTGCTAAAATATTCCACTGTTTCATCTTCATCAGGTTTGTAACGCATCGGGGGCAACAGCATCAGCCCTTGTGCACCGCAGCTTTCGGCTAAACGGGCCTGGTGGATGGCTTCCCTGGTAGATCCTTCAGCAATATTTAATACCACCGGTATTTTACCGGCAACCTTTTCCGCTGCAAACTTTACCAGCTTTTCTTTTTCCTCTACAGTTAGTACACTGGCTTCGCCAAGCGTGCCTCCTAAAATAATTCCGTGAACACCTGCACTCAGTTGAGCCTGCAGGTTTTTTTCGAAAAGGGGGAGATCGAGTTCATCCTTTTCGGTAAACTTGGTGGTAAGTGCGGGAAAAACACCCTGCCAGTTAATGGACATATTATTTATTTTGATTCGCTAAGTTATTGAAAGGGAATATTAATGAATAAAACAAACGGTCGAACTACGGCAATGCTGTTTGCAAAAGTTTTTTCAAAAAGTTTTGGCTGCAAAAGCGTTGGGTATTATCTTTGCCGTCCTTTAAACGGAACGCCGCGTTGGTCAAGGGGTTAAGACGCCTCCCTTTCACGGAGGAATCACGGGTTCGAATCCCGTACGTGGTACTAAGCCTTTCAAATTCTGAAAGGCTTTTTTATTTTTAGTCCATGATCACTGTGTATGTTTTGCATTCGATGAAGGATGGCGCAACCTACGTTGGAATGGCTATCAATGTGGTCAATCGATTGAAGGAACATAATTCTGGTAAGAATCGCTATACCAAAGGCCACATACCCTGGCAAATTATATATCAGGAAGTTCTCCCAGATTGGGCTGCCGCCCGGATATGTGAAAAATATCTAAAATCAACGGGTGGGGAAAATTGGCTGCGCAAAAAATCAGGTGGAAATGAAGGAATCACGGGTTCCCTGCC
>CBFGLL010000382.1:0-2630 GCA_965649585.1 uncultured Chitinophagaceae bacterium
GCCATTCCTGCTTTAACAGTTGGCGTGCATTGCGCATCTGGTAAAAATACTCATGCATCATAGTTTCCAGGACGTTTGCGGGCAGGGTGGAACTGAGTTGCTCTAACTGCTCCTTGTCTACTTCAAAAAACACCGCTGCTCTGCCAGTTATCCAAAGCGTGTCCATTGAACGGGAAGCCGGCTTTACAAACAATTTTTTTTCCTCGTTATTCTCAACTGGCTGCAACTCCGTCCTGGTGTTTGAGTTGCAGCCAGCGAAAAAGAGTACCATTAATATCATCAGCTGTTGCCACATGCCTGTACCTGCTAATAGTTCCAAAGGCGGGTAATATTAAACCCGATAAGAAATCTGCCACCTTTTACTTTTACGCTTTCATCTCCCGGTGTATCAGGGTTATCTTCTTTACGATAAGGATGCGTTTTTGTAGCATCGTCATATCCAAACGGCGCATTACGATTGAACATATTGTTGCGCTGTGGATTTAAGAAGAAATAGTTACCCACGAACAATTGAAAGGAGTGATTGCTGGTATTAAAGTCAAGCCCGAATGAAATATTCGGATCCGGGTTTTGCGTTGCGTGTTTTGTAAGCGGCTGGTCGTAATTAAAAATAAAGGAGGTAACATTGGTCAGTTTGTACCGGCCGGAGAAGGCTACCGCAAAATGATTGTGTTTCATTTCTTTGAAAATCACTTTACCTGTGCTGTCGTTTTTAATATAGTACCCATTCACAGAGTTCTGGTGCGACATGCTCGGTGCTACCTGCAAGGATAGTTTTGGTGTGATTTTGCGGGCAATGATGAGCTGGTTAAAGAAAGACAAACGCTGGCTCCTGTATTTAAAAATACTTCCGTCTTCATCTTTGCGGGTATCGTAGGCCATGTTGCCATAGTAGGTTACACTCACCGGGTATTTACCCTTGGTTTGCTGTAGTAATGAATACTTGGCATTGGCATCCCAAAGCATATTGCTCTTGGCAATACCCACGCCCACAAAAAGTTTTTTAATAGGAGCATAACTCACGCCCAGCCTGATGTTGGAAGGAGCAAAGAACCCCCAAAAGTCGTCGTAGCCGTTGGTTACAACGCCAAAGCGGTGTTGGATATCCATTTCGAATGTGCCTTTAATGGGCACCATTACAGTTTGGTTATCGATGATCCAAACACCCTCAAAGGTATTTTTAACCGGTTTGTTTTTTTTGGGGGTTGGTGTCTCGGTAGTATCTGTTGCAGCTACTACCGTGCTATTTTTTTGTGCACGGGTCGTAATGGCCGATGTAAGCAAAACACTTATGATGAGGGCAGGAAGCAACATTTGCTTAGCCGCCCGTTGTATAAATCTTTTCATTGGAGTTAATTTTTAGTAGCTTAATTATTAGGTGCTCCATTTCTTATCCAGTCGTAAATTTTCTGGCGGTCGGTGGCGGAGGGAATGTATTCCTTCATATCGCCATTTATTTTTTTGTAAAGAATGCTTTCTTTTGGAATAAGCGTATTTACAAAACCGCCATTTACAATTTCCTGGTAGGAAATTCCCGTGTTTAAAAACGGTTTATGACCACCCGTTACGTGACATCCTGATAATGCACATTTTGAATTCAGCATGGCTTCCAGGTCCACACTAAAACTTACAAATTGTGGAGGCCCGTCAGGGTCAGCTACCGTTTCTGGTAAAATCACATCTTTATAACAACTACTGAGCGCCAGCACCAGGGCTATTATAAGGCCTGAGCATATAGATAAACGTTTCATGATAATTAGTTTGAAGTGATCATTTGTTATTGAAATTCATGTTACACTCAATTTCAATCTTGTCAGAAATACTAGTGCTGGTGATGCCGTAGTCACGACAGTTAAACTGGAATGTAAGCTGGAGTCCAAATACATCATATGGCGCAGCAGCTGCTACAGTAGCTCTTTTGATATATTTTAGTTTACCAACCACAACAGAAGTGAGCGGCGCTGCCAGTTTACCCTGCCATGTAAAATTCATGGTCACTATATAATCAGCACTTAACGGATCAAATTCAACCTTGGTGGTTTTAATTTTTGCCAGGTTAGTTACAGTGAGGTTTTGTACACCAGCTACAATAGCTGTGGTACCCATTCCACTTACGTTGCAACCTGCATCCCTGCCGGGCTCACCTGTGTTAGAAGTGTTGATCTGTACATAACCATTGAAGTAAGTTTTGCTGGGTTCATTTTCATAAAATGCCCATGAACTATCTTTTAATGGCTGGCCGGTACCGGGGTAGGTAGTCATTTTTGCATCGGTAACGTCGTGTATACCAAATTGGTTGAACCTGCCGGTAAGCAATCCCGCAGCGCCCACATAATTGGTCTGCCATAATACGCTGGAGTGTGTTTTATCAAATTTCCAATCGGAGGTATCACCTACAATCATATCACCTGGGAGGTGAATATTGGTGCCCCGCACAATTGTTACACCGGGGTTGGCGGGTGGTAGTAAGTCTTCATTTTCGTGTGTGCAACTCACGAAGTAACCATAGCCGCTTATCAGCAAAAGCAGCACCAGTATGGTTTTGGTATTAAGCAGTTTCATAAATGTTTATTTTAAAAATGAATGATTTAATCTACTGGAAAGGTAGATTAGTACTGATGACATACATA
>CBFGLL010000383.1:0-2628 GCA_965649585.1 uncultured Chitinophagaceae bacterium
GGGAAATAATCCAAACGGAAGAGGCGACGCAGGTGATCCTAGCGGTAACCCGGATTCTTACGGTAATAGCCCCGGAGGTAAAGTGGGCGGCCCCAGGGTAACCAGTGGCAATCGTAAAGTGATTCGTTATTATTCATTTACTGCCGATCTTAAAAAGGCAACAATATACGGCCAGATAAGGGTATCTCCTGAAGGCAAAGGCACGCTCATTAAACTTGTAAAACCCAGCACTAGTTTCGAACAGGGTTATGCTAATGCAATTTCTGGTTACCTGCGTAATATGCAATTTGATAAAGCAGCAGACGAGAGTATTGTAACCGTTCAGTTTAATTTTACAGTTAATTAAGAAATGATAAGAACTAAAAGGTATTGGCTCAACGTAGCAATTGGCATGGCATTTTTTTTATCCATGAGCCTGGCCATCGACGCCTTTAATAATCATAAGGACTGGTCCGTACAGTATTTTTCAACCCGCTTTATTGTTGCATTCGTTTTTGCACTTGCTTTTGGATACCTGTTATCACGCAGAAAATCGTCTTCCCAGCCATAATTTTTCTTCGGCTCCCGAAATAATTTTATTTTGTAGCCATGAATTACCAGGATACCATCGCTTTTCTTTATGCGCAACTCCCCATGTTCTCCCGCATCGGTGCAGCTGCTTACAAGGAAGACCTGCATAATACCATAGCATTGTGCGAGGCTTTAGGCAATCCACACAAAAAATTTAAAAGCATTCATATTGCCGGCACCAATGGCAAGGGAAGTTGCAGCCACATGCTGGCAGCTATATTACAAGCCAACGGGTATAAAACCGGGTTATATACTTCACCTCACATCAAAGATTTTGGAGAGCGCATCCGCATTAACGGCGAAATGATATCAGAGCAGTTTGTAATTGATTTTGTTGAGCGCACAAAAGACTTAAGTGAGCAAATTAAACCATCCTTTTTTGAGCTTACCGTAGCAATGGCCTTCGAATATTTTGCGCAGCAGCAGGTTGATATCGCTGTTATTGAAACCGGCCTGGGTGGAAGACTTGACAGTACAAACGTCCTTAGCCCCGTTCTATCTGTTATCACCAATATCGGTCATGACCATATGAACCTGCTGGGAAATACTTTGCCAGAGATCGCCTGGCAAAAAGCAGGTATCATTAAAAAAGATACGCCGGTGGTTATCGGCGAATTGCTTCCCGAAACAAAACCTGTTTTTGAAAAAGAAGCAAATGAAAAAGAAGCACCAATTTATTTTGCGGAGTCCAGGTTTTATGCCGAATACATTGAACCAACGGGCACCCTGCTATTTTGTAATGTAAAAGATACCGCCATCAACGATGCAGAAAACCTGCGCCTTGATCTCAATGGAATTTACCAGGCAAAAAATGTGTGCACGGTGTTAATGGCAGTGGAAGTACTCGGGAAAAACGGGTTTAATATTGACCGGCAAAAAATGCGGGATGCCCTGGAAAATGTAAAAAACATCACCGGGCTAAGGGGTCGATGGGATATAGTTCAAACCAACCCCACCATCATTTATGATGTTGCTCATAACAAGGATGGTATTCAACAGGTACTGGCACAACTCAGCAATGAATACAGCCAGTCAACCATCCATTTTGTGCTGGGGTTTGTGAAAGATAAGGACGTAGAAACAGTGCTGGAATTATTCCCTAAAGATGCCCGTTATTATTTCAGCAATGCACATATTCCACGTGCGTTACCATTCCAGGAATTAAGATCAATGGCCGATGCAAAAGGCTTAAGGGGAAAAGGTTTCGACGATGTAAATGATGCCATCAATTCAGCAAAGGCAAACGCAACTGAGCATGATGTGATCATGGTATGCGGAAGCTTTTTTATAGTGGCAGAAGTAAATTAGCGTTGATCCAGGTAATTGAAAGCATAAAACATGCACAATGCATGCATCGATTGCATGATCTTATTTTCTTCCAGCATTTTCCTCAACTCATTTATATGAATCATTTCAATGTGAATTTCTTCATTGTCGTCCAGTTGCTGCTCGGCAATTTTTCTACCGCCGGTAGCCAAAAACATGTAGGTGAAATTATCGAGCACCCCAGGGTTGGCAGCTGTTTTTCCCAGTAAAATGTAGCTATCAAATGAGTAGCCGGTTTCTTCGAGCAATTCCCTTGCAATCGCTTTTTGAGGATCTTCGCCTGCATCAATAAAACCGCCTGGTATTTCAAGCATCTCTTCTCCTACCGGGTGACGATATTGTTTTACCATCAACACTTTTTGATCTTGGGTGATGGCAACGGCACAAACGCTGGTAGGTAACTCCACCACGAAATAAGGATCAACAATTTTTCCTGTGGGTGTTTCATACGCATCTTCCCGTGCAGTGAAATAGGGGTGTTTGTTGATATACTTTTTAGAGATCGTGTTAAACTTCATTTACTATTTCCATTTACTATTTACCATTTACAATTTAAGCTCTTCTTCAATCCAGGCTGACTATCAACTCCCGACTCTGAACTGTAAACTCCCGACTCTGAACTCCTCTACCATCCCATACGTTCCCGAAGCCTTGTAATATGTGCTGTATGGTGCTTACCATGCCAGGCATACATCCCCAATAAATACCAGAGGCTCATCGTTTTTTGATGTT
>CBFGLL010000384.1:0-2619 GCA_965649585.1 uncultured Chitinophagaceae bacterium
CAGCCAGGTCAATAGTGGATTTTGTAAAAAAACAATGATCTACCTGGTGAGCATGCGCACAATGATAAAAATGATTGCTGCCAGGAACAGCAGGATAGAAATGCGGTTGATGCCGTGCATATATTTTACCCATTGCGAATGAGGTGTATTGGGATCTCTTTTTTTGAGATAAAGGTATTCTGCTATTTGCCTTAAAATTCCCATTGAACAATGAATTTTGACAGCAAGTTACTATATATTTATGGCCGTTGTACTAGTAAAATAATGAAATAAAGTTTACGGGTTCAATAAAAACTGATTTATGACGAGGGAAGAAAAATTTATGCAGGAAGCCATCGCTCTTTCTAAACAGGGGATGGAAAATAATGAAGGCGGGCCTTTTGGCTGCGTTATAGTTAAAGACGATAAAATTGTTGGAAGGGGAAACAATAAAGTAACCTCCACCAACGACCCTACTGCCCATGCAGAAGTGGTAGCCATCCGGGATGCATGCGCCAACCTGGGCAATTTTCAACTGGACGATTGCGAAGTATACACCAGTTGCGAGCCCTGCCCCATGTGCCTTGGCGCCATTTATTGGGCAAGGCCCAAAGCAATTTATTTTGCCAACACCAGGGAAGATGCTGCTGAGGCAGGCTTTGATGATTCTATGATCTATGATGAAATGAAAGCAGGAATAGAGGAAAGAAAAATTCCGATTCAATCGCTGGGGAGGGAGCAGGCTATCGAAGTTTTTAACGAGTGGAAAATCAAGGCAAACAAAACTGCCTATTAGTTTTTGTTTTTTACAGCAATAATTTCTGCTGCGATACTGATCGCAATTTCAGCCGGCGTTTTACTGTGGATGGGTACGCCAATGGGCGAGTGTATTTGTTGCGCATAATTGGCATCCAGGCCTTCCTGTTCAAAATCAGCAAAAAGTTTTTCTGTTTTTTTACTACTGCCGAGCAGGCCTATATATTTGAAGGGCTTGCCCCACAAAGCTTTTACCGCAATACTATCGGTGCGGTATCCAAAACTCATGATAACAACAAACACATTGTTCCCACCTTCAATCATTGTTGCCAGCTGTTGGTAATCGGGTACAATTTTCTTTTGGTGGGCATATTTGTTTTGCTGCATCGTATTAAGCCCGGTACGGTCATCGTACACATGAATTAAAAAATCCAGCTGGCTCATGAGCTGCGACAAAGCCAATGCACAATGACCGCCTCCGATGATATGCAATACATTTTTAAACCCGAGTTTTTCTGTCAGCAAAAAATCTTCTTCGCTGCGCTGTTCCAATAAATAATCCTGTGTGGGAATTTTTTCATCGTAACCAATGCCCGCCGGGCTGATGATCAATGACGCATTTTTGAATGCAGCTAAGCAGGAAATGATATTTTGAATAGCAGGCAGGTCCGCCATCCTAACCCTGTACATAAAAATCGTTTGCTCGCCGGAGCAGATCATTCCGCTGTGTTGTTGAGCAGCGCTTTTATCATGCACCTGCTTATGAACGGGCTGCCAGGCTTTATCATCTGCTAGTCTTGCCTTGGCCATCTCAACAAATTTATGTTCCATGATGCCTCCTCCAATGCTGCCGTACATTTCAGCATCTGCCGACACTGCCATTTTGAAACCCTGCCTGCCGGGTGAACTTCCATAGCTTTCCAATACATACAGCAGCATTACGCCAATATCGTGTTGCAGTTTTGTAGATATGAATTGCCACAACATCATGATCAGGAATAAAGGGCGAGTAAAACTTTTTCGGGTGTGATGGGTGCGTCAAAACCAATATCAGCTTTTGCATTAAAGGCTTTGACGGCATTACGAATAGCAAAATAGGAGCCGATGCCATACATCAGTGGTGGTTCACCTACCGCCTTGGAACGAAAGATGGCAAGGTTATCCTGCTGCGTTTCTAAAAAATGAATATTTATCTGCTTCGGTACCGAATAAATGTCCGGCACTTTGTAAGTGCTCAGCGCATTGCTCCTTAGTTTGCCTTCTGCATCGTACACAATTTCTTCCATGGTCATCCATCCTATGCCTTGTACAATGCCGCCTTCTATCTGTCCTTTGTCGATAATGGGATTCATAGTAGTACCAAAATCATGTACTACTTCCACATCATCAATAGTGTAAGTTCCCCGAATACAATCAACCGTGGCAGTGATAATGGAAGTGCCGTACACGTGGTAAGCAAATGGATGCCCTTTTTCTGTTTGGGGATCAAAATAAATTCCCGGCGTTGCATAATGAGCATGTTCACTCAGGCTCACCCGTTTCAAAAATGCATCCATCACCAGTTGCTCCCATTGTAATTTGCTGGCAATACCGTCCACGAATACGGTTTCGTTTTCAATCACAATTTTACCTGTTGAAGTATTTAGTAAGTCCGCCGCCACCGCTATAAGGCGCTCCCTGATTGCCTCCCAGGCCAGCTGTGTAGCTTTACCATTTAAATCTGCAGTAGCGCTCGCTGCAGATGGAGATGTGTTGGCAATGCGATACGTATTGGTACTGTTAATTGATATTCGCTCAGGTGCGATGGAGAAAATACTGGCCGCTACCTGCAATATTTTCGTGTTAACTCCCTGCCCCATTTCTACCGCTCCTGTACTGATGTTT
>CBFGLL010000385.1:0-2606 GCA_965649585.1 uncultured Chitinophagaceae bacterium
CTTACCAGTGCATTTAACTTTTTAAGAGACTCTTTCAAACTGGAACCCATCAATGTGTCTGCCAGAAGCAATTTATTTGAGAAGATAAGCATCACCGGTTCTGCTTTGTTTGATCCTTATCAAACGGACAGCATTGGCGAAAGGATAGACAAACTCATCTGGAAAAAACGACCCATCAGCCTGGGTAGAATGATGACTGCACAGGTTTCTATGCAGGCCTCTTTCAGGGGTGGGCAGTCAAAGAGCGATGGTAACCAGCAACTCCAGGGGCTTGATATGACCGATGCCATGCGCAGCGATATGCCACTGGATGAATACCAGCAGGAGTTATCATACATCAACAACAACCCTGGAGAGTTTGTAGATTTTTCTATTCCCTGGGATATCAGTTTTGGATATTCGTTCCGCTACAACAAAGTGCGCAACAGCAACCTCATTGGTTTTAGAAATACCATCAGCCAGGATGTAAACTGGAACAGCTCTGTAAATCTTTCGCCCAAATGGAAAGTGGGGGTAAACGGGTTTTACAACATTACAGAAAGAGAATTGGGTACCATTAGCATGTACCTGAGCCGTGAAATGCATTGCTGGCAAATGGCCATCAATATATCACCGGTGGGACGTTTTAAATTCTTCAACCTTACCATCAGTCCTAAGTCGGGTTTGCTGCGAGACCTCAAGATAAACCGTACAAGGTATTTTGTAGATCAGTAGGGAACACGGATTACACAGATTGATCACTGATTGCACCGATAGATCTGCGTGCTTTTCAATTCAATCAGCATTTTTTGCGGGAAACATCAATGTGTATCAAATTCTACAGCTAATAACCTGCATTCAGCAGGTCTTTATCCTGCTCATTTTGCAGGTAGTAGGGCTTTTCCATGATGAGTGCCTCCAGTTCCGACATTACCAATGGCTTTTCCATAATGCGGAAATTACGGGCCGAGGTTTTTGGCGCCAGGTGGCCGCTCATGAGGATGAGCTGGCACATGGGATAATTTTGTAAAATGTATTGTGTTTCTGCCCAGCCTACACCATCCGGCAGCTGGTTATCTAAAAAGATAAAGTCTGGCTGAAGATCCCTCAACTCTTTCATGCCATCCCTCAGGGTGTTGGCCGTTTTTACATTGCAGTTCTTCTTCCCAAACCAGGCAGCCAGCATTTCTGTAAAATCTACCTCATCGTCAATGATCAATATCTTCTTAGTCATGCCATACCTAATGCAAAAATCGTACTAAGCTCTTAAAAGCCTTGATGGCATAATATTTTATATAGGTAAAAGAAAAATCATGAAAGCGATCTGGACAGGTTCATTGGGCTTCGGGCTGGTAAATATTCCCGTAAAAGTGTACAGCGCCATTCAAGCGAGCGAACTCGACCTGGACATGCTGGATAAAAAAACGCACTCCAATATTAAGTTTAAAAGGGTGAGTGCCAGCACCGGCAAAGAAGTGGCCTGGGAAAATATTGTAAAGGGCTTTAAAGTCAACAACAAGTATGTGATATTGGATGATAAGGATTTTGAAAGCGCCAGCCCGGAAAAAACCAAGCTGATAGAGATCAAAGAATTTGTGAATGAAAAAGAAATAGACAGCGTTTATTTCGAACAGCCTTATTACCTGGAACCTGACAAAACAGGCTTAAAAGCATACCAGCTGCTGAGGGCAGCATTGAAAAAAACAGGTAAGGCCGGCATTGCCAGTTTTGTAATGCGCAGCAAAGAAAGCCTGTGTATGATAAAACCATTAGACAATGTACTGGTGCTGAACCGCATCCGTTTTCACGAAGAGATAAGGAGCCCCAAAGAAGTAAGCGTGCCTGCAGCTACACCCAACCCCAGTGAATTGAAGATGGCGGTAAACCTCATCAGCCAGCTCTCTAAAAAGTTTGACATCTCAAAATACAAAGACACTTACACTGCAGCACTACTCAAAACCATTAAGCGCAAAGCCCGTGGTGGTAAACAAGTGGCAGCGCCTGCATTAAAAATTGCACACACTGCATCCAAAGACCTGATGGAACAATTAAAAGCCAGCCTTGCTAAAAAAACCAAAAAAGCATCCTGATGTCTTTAGCGAAGTATAATAAAAAAAGAAATTTTCAGCAAACCTCCGAGCCGGAAGGTAAGGCAGACAGCAGTGCTGCCAACCGCTTCGTGGTGCAGCGCCACGATGCATCGCACCTGCATTATGATTTCAGGCTGGAAATGGGTGGCGTGCTCAAAAGCTGGGCTGTGCCTAAAGGTCCTTCTTTAAACCCCGCAGATAAAAGGCTGGCCGTGATGGTAGAAGATCACCCCGTGAGTTATATCGGTTTTAAAGGCACCATACCCGATGGAAATTATGGCGCCGGCAAAGTGATCATCTGGGACAATGGCCACTACATGCCCATTAATAAAGATCATGAGCCCATTACAGAAAAGCAGGCACTTGCTGCATTAAAAAAAGGTGAGCTCAAAATCTTTTTAAAAGGAAAAAAGATCAACGGCGAGTTTGTGCTGGTGCAGTTGAGGAATGGGGAAGAAAAAGAAAAAAACTGGTTGCTCATTAAACACAAGGATGAGTATGCCGTTAATAAAAAATACGACAGTGAAGACCTGGTGG
>CBFGLL010000386.1:0-2596 GCA_965649585.1 uncultured Chitinophagaceae bacterium
GTTGGAGGAAGCTTCAAATCCATTGATGTTTTCACTGAGCTTTCCTGCCTCTACCATGCCAATGCTGATGGCCTGGCCATGCGGAATATTGTATGCTGCCTCAATTGCATGCCCGATGGTATGTCCAAAATTCAACAGCTTCCTGTCGCCCGTTTCAAACTCATCGTTTATGACGATGTCAATTTTAATGGCCACGTTTCTTTCAATGATATCGGCCAGCAATGAAGGGCGGTTCCTGTACGCATCCAAGGAATGTTGTTTTAATTCGTTGAACATAGCAGCGTCTTTAATACATGCATGTTTAATGATCTCTGCAAACCCATTGCGCCATTCCGATTCCGGCAAACTCTTTAAAAATTCATAATCAAATACTACCTGCTCCGGCTGGTAAATGGTACCTACCTGGTTTTTGTATTGGCCCACATCCACGCCATTTTTTCCACCGATAGCAGCATCAACCATCGCAAGAATGGAAGCTGGCGCCTGCACCAGCCTTACCCCTCTTTTAAATATAGATGCAACATAACCTGCAATATCAGTAACCACACCACCTCCGAGGCCCACGACCACAGTCTGCCGGTCGGCCTGCAGATCAAGCAACTGCCGGATGATATTATCTACTGTAGGCTGTTGTTTATTTTGTTCACCCGGGGTGATACTGATTACCCTGAAGCCTTCCAACATTTGCCTGTGAAAGCCAACAATATTTTCATCGGTAATGATCACCAGTTTTTCCCGGCCGTATGCAGATAAAGTTTCTCTTAAGGGAGCACCAAAAAGGTATTGCACCGTTTTACCAGAAAATTTTACCTCTTTCTCTGTAATCATTGGCCGGGATTTAAGGGGTTGTTATTATCATACATCACTTTGTTTTGATGGTTGATACTTTCTAGATGCACCGCATCAAAATACCGGATAATAAATTCTTTACTCAAGCCCAATTCCATTCCTCTTTTCATGGCTCTTTCCAGTATTTCATTCCAGCGATTGGTTTGCAGGATGGTAACATTATTATCTTTTTTGTACTCACCAATTTTATCAGCAATCTTCATTCTTTCACCAATCAGGGTGAGCAATTCGTCATCAATATGATTTATCTGCTCCCTTAACCTCGTAAGGGCAGATAAAAACTCTTCTGTTGTGGCATGCTCTGTTCTCCATACCAGGCTATCAAAAATTTCTGCGAGTGTTTCGGGTGTTACCTGTTGTTTAGCATCACTCCATGCATTGTCGGGGTCAATATGCGATTCGAGCATCAGCCCATCAAAATCGAGGTCAATACTTTTTTGTGCAACAGCATGGAGCATGTGCCTGTTGCCGCAAATATGCGAAGGATCGCAGATGAGCAACATACCCGGGAAACGCCTTTTCATTTCAATGGGCAAATGCCACATGGGCGCATTTCGGTACTGTGTATTTCCATAATTAGAAAACCCCCGGTGTATCATACCGATTTCTTTAACGCCCGCTTTCTGCATTCTTTCAATTGCACCACTCCATAGTTCAAGATCGGGATTGATAGGATTTTTTACCAGCACGGGAACATCGGTTCCCCGCAGCGCATCCGCCACTTCCTGCACACTAAAAGGATTTACGGTGGTACGTGCACCTATCCACAAAACATCTACATCAAACTGCATCGCATCCTCTACATGTTTTGCGGTAGCAACTTCCACTGCCGTTGGTAACCCAGTGATCTGCCTTGCCTGCATCAACCAGGGCAAACCTTTGGTACCGATTCCTTCAAATAAACCAGGTTTGGTTCTTGGTTTCCAGATGCCGGCACGCAGCATATCCACCTTGCCGGTTTTGGCAAGCCGGGTAGCTGTTTCAATTACCTGCTCCTCCGTTTCTGCGCTGCAGGGCCCACTGATGAGTAGCGGTCTCTTGTTCCAGACTTTTAATATATCCTCGTTCTTCATCGTCGTTGCTGTTTGCATCATAAAATTAATTGAATGTTAGCTGATAACTGTTCTTACTTTAATATTCGTTTAATACTGTTGGCATGTTGAATTAATGCGCCCAGGTATTCATAATTTTCTTTCTCCAGGCAGGCCTTAAACTTCTTAAGCTGGCTGATATGTTCATTCAGCACATCCAACACATTTTCCTTATTCTGCATAAAAATGGGCACCCACATATCGGGGTTACTTTTTGCCAGCCGCACAGTGCTTTCAAAACCTGCACTTGCTAATTCAAAAATGGCATCATCCTCTTTTTCTTTTTCAAGAACCGTATTGGCCAGGGCAAATGAAGTAATGTGAGAGATATGGCTCACATAGGCTGCATGAACATCATGAGCCTCTGCTGTCATGTTGAGCACACGCATATCGAGCTTCCGGTAGATGGATTCCACCAGTAACAAAGCATCGCTATCGGGTTGATGGCTATCGCAGATCACTACAGCTTTACCGGCAAATGCACCTGCAAGGGCGGCGGATGGACCGCTGAACTCCGTACCCCACATGGGATGGGTGGCCACGAAACGTTTTCCATTTTTATGATGATAGGCAATATGGCAGATAGAACTTTTGGTAGAACCTACATCCATTACCACTTGCTGTTTGATAATATCTAACACAGAACGCAACAACAT
>CBFGLL010000387.1:0-2558 GCA_965649585.1 uncultured Chitinophagaceae bacterium
TGCCGGTGAAACGATTCAGAAAATAGCCATTCTTTTCAGAAATGGCAATGGATCAAAAGTGCAGCGTAATGCAGACGGTTCAGATATGTTTATCCCTGTAAATGATGGTACCCTCGATGTGCGATTTACCAATCCATTATTTCAACCTACTTTTAACCCAATACCTGAAACCAGTACTGCCCCGCTCGGCGGATCTATTAGTTTAACTGCAGTAGCGAGTGCCAGTGCCAATATGCGTTTGCTGTTTGATGGTAACCAGATTCAAACCGCTACTTCCAGCACTACTATTTCTGCCACCCAATCAGCATTAACAGCGGGAAGCCACACAGTAACTGCAGAAGCAACTGCGGGGATCACAAAGTCTTTTTCTTTCAACTTTTTTGTTCCTGCTGCCACAGCAATTGCGCCGCTGCCTGCAGGATTGCGTAACGGTATTAACTACGAGGCCGACCAAACAGCTGCAACGCTGGTTTTGTATGCGCCGGGCAAGGGCAGGGTTACATTGATCGGTGATTTTCCTGGCAGCAACTGGCAGGAGCAAACAGCCTATCAAATGAAAAAAACGGCAGACGGAAATTATTTCTGGTTGCGGTTAACGGGTCTCACACCAGGCGTTGAATATTCGTTTCAATACCTTATTGATGGAAATTTAAGAATTGGTGAAGCCTATGCAGAAAAAGTATTAGACCCATGGAATGACCAGTATATCTCCAGTACCACTTACCCCTCACTGAAGCCTTATCCTACCGGCCTTACATCTGGTGTGGTGAGTATTCTTCAAACCGCAGCGCCGGGCTATACATGGCAAAATACCAGTTTTACAAGGCCTGATAAGCGCAACATCATGGTGTATGAAATGCTGCTGAGAGATTTTATTGCGGAGCATGACTGGAATACCATGGAAGACACTTTGAACTACCTCAAAAAACTTGGTATCAATACGATTGAGCTGATGCCGATCAATGAATTTGAGGGCAATAACAGCTGGGGCTATAACCCTGATTATTATTTTGCTCCCGATAAATATTATGGCCCCAAAAACGACCTCAAAAAATTCGTAGACATGGCCCATGGTAAAGGTATTGCTGTAGTAATGGATATTGCCTTGAACCACTCATTTGGTCTGTCGCCGATGGTGCAGATGTATTGGGATGCTGCCAACAACCGGCCCGCCGTTAATAACCCATGGTACAACCCTGTTGCAAAACATGCTTTTAATGTTGGTTACGATTTCAACCACCAATCAGCAGCAACCAATTATTTTTTCAGCAGGGTAGTGGAGCATTGGTTAACGGAGTATAAAATGGATGGATTCCGTTTTGATCTTTCAAAGGGTTTTACACAAACGCAAACCTGTGATGGCAGCGGTAATAACTGCAATGTGGGCGGATGGTCGGCATATGATGCCAGCAGGGTAGAGATATGGAGAAAATACAATGACACTTTACAATTAAAATCTCCCGGCAGTTACGTGATACTGGAGCATTTTGCAGATAACAGTGAAGAACAGGCACTCAGCAATATGGGAATGCTTTTGTGGGGAAATGTAAATCATAATTTTTCGGAGGCTTCTATGGGCTGGCTTGCAGAATCTGATTTCAACAGCGCCCTGCATGTTACCCGTGGCTGGAGTAGCCCTCACCTGGTAAGTTATATGGAGAGCCATGATGAAGAAAGAGTGATGTATCGCAACCTTACCTATGGTAATTCCACCAATGCCTCGCACAATATTAAAACCTTGCCGGTGGCATTGGGACGTATGGGATTAAGTGCTGCGTTTTTACTTACCATGCCCGGCCCTAAAATGATATGGCAGTTTGGAGAACTGGGTTATGATTACTCCATTGATTATTGTATTTCCACAGGCCAGGTGGGAGCCTGCCGTGTGGATCCAAAACCTATTCGCTGGGATTACCTGCAGAATACTGACAGGAAAAAACTGTACGATGTATATGCTGCCCTTTTGCAGTTAAGGAGTAATGCAACGTTTTCTACTGCATTTACTACAGGCTTTATTAACCGCAATTTTTCTAACAATGTAGGCTTTAAGTGGATGACGGTAGATGGTGGCGTTGGAAAACTGGTGGTGATCGGCAATTTTGATGTTACCGCTCAAACGGGATCTGTTACATTTCCTTCAGCTGGTACCTGGTATAACTTTTTAGCACCCATCAATGGTGGTGCCACAACTGTTGCGGCCACGGGTGCATCACAACAGTTTACATTACAACCGGGAGAATACCGGGTGTACATCAATTCTGCCGTGGCATTGCCGGTAACCATTGTTCGGTTCAACGGGCGTAGCAATAATGATAATAATTTCATGAGCTGGCAGGTAGAAAACGAAGTGAACGTAGTGCGGTATGAACTGCAGCGCAGCACAGATGGCCAGCGATTTGAAACCATCGGGTCTGTATCAGCCAATGGGTCGGCCAATTATAATTACACCGATAACAACATCAACCTAAGCCCGGTTTACTTTTATCGTTTAAAAACATTTGATATTGATGGCACTTACAATTACAGCAATATTGTAAAATTAAACGAACCTGTAAAAG
>CBFGLL010000388.1:0-2542 GCA_965649585.1 uncultured Chitinophagaceae bacterium
TATCCCTTCCCATTAAAAACTACTTTCTGCCTCGACTCTGCATTAAACTTTACAGCGTAATAATGTTGGTTGATATAGGCCGCCACTTTTTCATTACCATAAGTGCTTTTTTCCATCACTTTGCACCATCCGCACCAATCCGTGTACAAATCAACCAGGATGGGCTTTGGCTGTTTGGCATAGGCTGCCTGCATCTCTGCAAAACTCATCCATTTTACCTTATCCTTTGGTGGAGCCATAAAAGCAGTAGTTACAGCAAAAACAACCAACAGCGAAAGTGCAATAAAATTCTTCATCGTTTGTATTTAACTTCGGTATTCTTAAACGGAAAAATAATGCAAAAAATTGTTGTGGCAGTCACTGGAGCAAGCGGTTCAATTTACGCAAGGCAATTATTAACAAAACTATTGCAGGCTAAGGACCAGATTGCAGCATTGAGCCTCGTGATGACAGACAATGCGAAGCAGGTGTGGCAAACAGAACTGGGCGACAAAACTTACGAGGAACTGGACATAAAAAACTATGCAAAAAATGATTTTTATGCACCCTTCGCATCCGGATCTGCGCAGTATAATACCATGATCATTATTCCCTGCAGCATGGGTACACTTGGCAGGATAGCCAATGGCATTTCTGATGACCTCATCACAAGATCGGCCGACGTGATGCTGAAAGAGCGAAGGAAACTGATACTGGTGGCAAGAGAAACGCCCTACAATCTGGTGCACATCAAAAATATGGAAACGGTTACGTTGGCCGGGGGCATTATCTGCCCGGCTACGCCTTCATTTTATAGCAAGCCTGCCAGCATTGAAGATGTGGCAGACACCTTGGTTGACCGGGTGATGGACCTCGCAGGAATAAAACAGGATAGCTTTCGCTGGGGAAAATAATTTTCAATATCTTCAACACATGGAATATTTCTTATTAACTATCCTGGTGATTTACCTGTTATACCTTTTAATTATCAGCATTGAAGTAATCAACAATAAGCAGCTAACTGCTCATAGAAGAGCCTTTTGGGTTTTCACGTTTATCACAAGCCCGGTTGTTGGATACAAGCTGTATGCTGATACAGAAGGCAGGCAGAAAATTAAAAAGCCGCTCCAATAGGAACGGCTCTGTAAAATATTCTTATAACGTATTGCTTATCGCAGGTCCACCACTTCTACTCCCGGGAATTTTTTTGCATCAAATACAAATGTTGCATCCGGCACTGCACCGTTGGGCACCAGGCTGGTAGTGCTGTAAGTGTAACGGTTACCTGTTTTCTCAAATATCTTGGTGCTGCTGATAGCGTTTTTATCTACATACAACAATACTTTGTGAAAAGGCTTTGTTTTGTCGATAGGCGTTAACTCCACTTCCTTCAAAGTTTTAGCACCCACTTTTACCGGCCCGTTTAATTTATACAGGAAATCTTTTTCGTAAAAATTAGTAAACAATTTTTGTGGCGTTAATGAATTGGCTGTGGGATCCAGTTTGGTAATAGTAACCTCGTTGGCTGCTTTATCATAGGTCCACACGTTGCTGCCATCGCTGAAAATTTCCTGGCCGGTAACGCTGATACGATACTTAACGCCTTTCATATAAACAGTGCCGGTTTTTACACCAAGGCTTTTGCCGGCAGCATTTTCAATCTTGAGAGAAAACTTTGCTGTTACAGTTTTATAGGTCTTGAATTTTGCACTCACCGCATCCAGGACTTTTTTTCCTTCGGGATCGCTTTTTCCCATACCCTTAGGCTGGGCCACAACGGTTAAAAAGCTACAAAGAACTAATACGGTGCTGGTTAGAAATTTTGTCATTTGATTCATTTTATTTGGCTGATCAGTGAAGCCTGCCACTTAAGGCGGGCAAAGATAAGTAATAGACCCGTTTGAGCAAGAGCTGTTTAATGCCATATTTTAATGATCTGTTAATGTGTCCAGTCTTCAGAAATAAATCAGGTGAGTCGCCGTTAAACTCCCAAAGAAAAAGTATTTTGCAAGCCTTCAACTTCAACATTACTATTGATTTCAACTATCCAGCCCGTTTTGTACGAAAGCGGGCCAGATAGTTAACAATGTTTTACCATCCCCTACCCTTTACCTTTTGCAAACACCGGTATCAATCTTATTTGAACATTCAATAGTATAACCATGAGTCAAAAACATATTCCCCTTTCGCAAAGGGAAACCTACGAGCCTTCTCAGTTCACTGAATTTTTGTGGTGGCTGTCAACTGCCGAAAAAGAAATACTGATCGATTCTGTTGTTGATCGCAATCGCTACCGCATCATTGGTATGAGTGTGCTCGCCACCTGGATATTCGCCACCCTTGCCTGGACTTATTTTTTCAGCACCATGATCGCTTCCACCGTAGTAGCAGTTGCGCTGGGTTTATTTATGGGTTTTATTATTCTCACCATCGACCGTGCACTCATAAAAGGTATCACCAAGTTCAACAAAAGAAAATTTGGTCCGCTTTTGTTCAGGGCCCTGCTCGCCATTACCATTGGTACCTTCATGGCGCAGCCTGCTGTATTGTATATGTTTGATAA
>CBFGLL010000389.1:0-2532 GCA_965649585.1 uncultured Chitinophagaceae bacterium
TTTCGTATCGCCCTGCTCATCACCATCATGATACAGGCTTTCCGGATGGCTGCAGAACCATTTTTCTTCAACCAAAGTAAAAGCGAAAATGCACAACGTACTTACGCAAGGGTGATGAAGTTTTTTGTGATCGCCTGCTGTTTTATGTTTTTATTCATTGGGTTGTTCTTAGATGTTTTCCGGTGGATCTTTATAAACCTGGCCAATGAAAGCTGGGCAGAAGGGTTAAGCGTGGTGCCACTGCTGGCCCTGGGCAATATCTTTTTAGGAATTTACTACAACCTCAGCGTTTGGTACAAACTCACCAATAAAAACAGGATCGGTGCCTACATCACCATCATCGGTGCCGTGGTTACTATAGTGCTCAACATTGTGTTGATTCCCATCTTACACTACACGGGCGCAGCACTCGCCACTTTTTGTTGTTACCTGCTGATGATGATATTGAGTTATAAACTGGGTCAGAAATATTACCCCGTTCCTTACCCGGTAAAAAAGCTTACTGCATACATTGTATTGGTAGTGCTTATTTACCTGCTGCATGTAACCATTACAGGGTTGGTGAGCAACCAACTTTGGTTTTCCATTTCGCTGGGGCTGCTGTTGATGGCTGCGTTCACCTGGTTTGTAGGCAAAGTGGAAGCAAAGGAATTTGCAAAACTTCCCGTAATTGGTAAATGGTTTAAACCAAAAGGAATACACGCCCCATGAGGAAGTTGCTTCAATACCTTTTAAAGAAGCCACTCACCTGGATGGGTAATAAACTGGCCGCTTCTCCCAAAAAAGAAATAGTGTATAGTTCGCTCACGCACTTGTATCAGAATGCTGCGGTAGATAAAGGCATTTATGTAAAACTGCTGGACTTCGACGTTCATAAAGAAAAGTATATTGTATTCAGCGATCAGCACAAGGGCAATAAAAGCTGGGCAGATGATTTTAATGCCAGCGAAACAAATTATGTAAATGCACTCACCCATTATTATAAAGAAGGCTTCAACTTTATTTCCCTGGGCGATAGTGAAGAGCTGTGGAAGTTTAAACCTAACGACCTGCTTCCAAAAAACGAAAAAGCATTTGCTGCAGAAGCGGCATTTGGCCCCGATCGTTTTTATAAAACCTTTGGCAACCACGACATCATCTGGAAAGATATTTTTGCCGTTAATTTTTACCTCAGAAAATATTTTGGTCCTTCGCCCAAAGTGTATGAAGGCATCATGCTGAACCTGGTAGGTTTGGAACGGCCGATCAAAATTTTTCTTACCCATGGCCACCAAGGCGATTTAATGAGTGATAACAATGTAGTGAGCACCTGGATAGTGGCTCATATCTGGATGCCCCTGCAGCGCTACCTGCGCCTCAATATTAATTCTGCCAGTAAGGATTTTTCGCTGCGGAATGTACACAACCAAATGATGTATGGCTGGAGCAGCCAGCAAAAAGACCTGCTGCTCATTACCGGTCACACGCATAGCCCCGTGTTTGCTTCTGGCAGGTATTACGATCACCCGAGCAATAAAATTGATACACAATTTCCCAGGGAAACATTACAGCCCTGTTATTTTAATACCGGTTGTTGCTGCTTTGATGATGGCGATGTTACCGGGATAGAAATTGCAGATGGTTCCATCCGCCTGGTGAAATGGTGCGATGATGGCCCGGTCACAAAAAGAAAAGTGCTGGAAGAAATTCCCTTGAGTGAGTTGATAAAGGATCTTACTTAAAAACTACAGGTATTTATTCATCAGTACGTAGAGTACCTTTTTTTCTGCTTCACTCAAATCTCCTTTTGCATTTACCGTAATAAAATGCCGGCGGAAAGCTTCTGTTGCCGCAGCGGGGTCGCTCACATCGTAGCCTACAATCCTTAAACCAATTTTTGGATCAAAATTTTCGGGCACTACTACGTTGGTAGTATCAGCATACCAGTTACCAAAACCTTTTTCTGCCAATAGCTTCCAGGGAAAATTTACGTTGGGATCTACTTTTCTCGTGGGGGCAATATCACTATGACCGATAAAATTGCCTGCGGGTATGCCATGATTTTTTTTGAGATTGCCGAGCAAACCCAGCAACACATTGATCTGCGCATCGGTAAAGGGTTGATAGCCGTCGTTGTCTATTTCTATACCGATAGAAGAAGAATTGATATCACTGGCGCCGCCCCATTTGCCGGCGCCGGCATGCCATGCCCTCAGGTAGTCGTTGAGCATCTGGTGCAGGGTGCCGTCTTTACAGATCACATAGTGCGAACTTACCTGCGTTCTTTCCAGCGTAAATGTTTTTAATGTTTGCTCGCAACTATTTTGTGCCGTGTGATGAATGATTACAAAAGAAGGTTTACGCAGACCAAAATTGGTAGTGCCCACCCAGTGTTTCGGAATTTTCATGGAGTCGCTCAACAAACTGTCCTTGGGCATAGACTGTAAAAGCGCAGCGAGCTTCTTAGCATTTTTTTTATATTTTTTATTGGTTTCGGCATATGGGTTTTTGCTGGTAGAGCAGGAAACAACCAGTGCTGCCAATAGTATTGAA
>CBFGLL010000390.1:0-2527 GCA_965649585.1 uncultured Chitinophagaceae bacterium
GTGTACAAACCCGAACGCTGGGTAAACGATGCACTGTTTCGCAAAGAAGTGCGGGCAGCGTTTAAAAAATTAACCGACCAGGGCTGGACAGACGCCATCAGGCACCTGTACCCCACTGAAGTGATCTATACTTTCTGGGACTATTTCCGCAATGCCTATGCCCGCAATGCCGGCCTGCGCATTGATCACTTTTTATTGAGCCCCCAGCTGGTAAAGGGTTTAAAAAAAGCAGCAGTTGACAAACACGTGAGAGGTTGGGAAAAAACCAGCGATCATGCACCGGTGTGGATTGAGGTGAAGGTGTAAGGGTTGAAGGTTGATAACAAAACTGTTGTCAGGCTGAGCCTGTCGAAGTCGGGTGGGTTGACGAGAATCATGATGATCCGTTTCTGTCGCACATTCGACAAGCTCCCGATTAATCGGGACTGGTCAGTGTGACAGAAGGAGATTGGTCCTTGCCTTTCGGTTGGCAAGTTCGTGGTCCCGCAGTTTCTACCCTATGTATTTCACGATTTTTTCTAGCAGGTGTTTTTGTTCAAAAGGCTTGGCTAAAAAATCATCGGCACCTGCATCTTTTGCACTCTGCTCTATATCCCGGCTGGCAGATAGTAAAATAACAGGAAGCCCTTTTGTGGCGGGATCAGATTTTAGCTGCTGGCAAATTTCCCTGCCGTCATAATTGCCCATCCATATATCCAGTAACAATAATGATGGAAGGTCGGCACCCATATTCAGTAGGTTTCCCGGGTCTGAACTAAGCTCCACGGTATATCCCTTCATTTCAAGCATCAGCTTTAAAACAAAAAGGATGTCCTGGTCATCATCTACAACTAGTATGCTTTTTTTCAAAATAGCTCCTGTATTTTTTTAATCATTACCAATATTACCGGCAGGCAGCGACACATAAAAAGTAGAACCTTTTCCTTCTGTGCTCTCCACCCATATTTTTCCGCCACTCCTTTCTACAATTTCAGCAGAAATAAAAAGGCCAATGCCCATACCAGAGATAGCCTGCCTGTAATTGTTAGCCCTGTAAAATTGCTCAAACACTTTTGCCTGCATACCTTCCGGAATACCCAGGCCAAAATCCTGCACACTCAGTAAAACTTCATGTTGCTGCTGCTCCAGTTTCACCACGATAGCTCCACCGGCGGGAGAATATTTAATAGCATTCGTTACCAGGTTGGTGATCACCTGCCCTATCCTTTCTTTATCACCGTGAAACATAAGAGAAGCTGGTAATGCTCTTTTTATCACATGTTTGTTACTGTTAAGTTGTAAGCCGTCCAACATGTCGGAAGTAAGCTCCGAAAGATCGAAGTTATCATGGTTGAACTGCATTTTTCCCGATTGGATCCTGGTTACATCCAGCAGGTCGCTGATGAGGCGGGTAAGTTTGTTGATCTGGTTGTCCATACGTGCGAGCAACAAAACCGCTTCATCGTCTTCCCTGCTTTCAAAAATATTCTGCAGCACCTGGCCGTATGCTTTAATGCTGGTGAGTGGTGTTTTTAATTCATGAGATGCAATGGCAAGAAATTCGTCCTTTTGTGAAGAAAGTTTGCTGATCTCTGTAATATCCCTTGTAGTGCCGGCAATGGCTATCACTTCTCCCTCTGCATCCAGTACCGGTACAAAAATGTAGTCGTATACCCGTTTACCTAGTTCAGCATGCGGAAACGCCACTTCTCCCCGCACCGATTCCTTTGTTTTTTTAACATGCTCTATCTCCCGCTCATGCATTTCTGCGTGCCATGGTTCATACCCCACTTCCAGCAGCGATTTACCAAAAGATTCTTCCTGTGTCCTGCCCCACATGGTAAGCAGGGCCCTGTTGGCATAAGTAAATCTTGCATCCAGGTCGAAAATATACACGAGGTCGGGGGTATTACTGATAACGGTTTCGTATAAACGTTTTTGGCGCTCGGCATCGCCAATGATGTTGTTTACTTCTTTTTCGGCCTTTTTTGCTTCGGAAATATCTGTAGCCCTGCCAAGCCATTCCTTGATATTGCCTTGATCATCCAGCAGGGGTATGGCACGGCAAAGGGTCCATCCCTCTCCCCCGTCGGATAAAATAACAGGATGTTCCAACTCGAACATGGTTTTTTGATCAATTGCTTTTTGAATTGCCCCTTTTACAGCATCACGATCTGCAGGAAGAATATACAGTTCCATCCATCCTTCAATGGGCTCACTGCTACTTTCCAGGAAATCCGGGGAATCCAGTTTCAGCATTTGACTCCAGTCGGCATTCATTTTATACAGCACATCCCCCTGTGCAGAACTGATGGCACCCAGTACCTGCAGCTTCTTTTTGAGCGCCTCATTCTCAGCAATCAATTGCTGTATTTTCTCCTGCTGATCAGCTTGCTGATTTTCTTTACTATCCATACGGAAGGGAATGTTCTTAGATACTAAAATCGCAAATCAAAATGCATGGGTATTGTCCTGGCTCACTAAGCGGGGTGACCACAGTTTTTTGGTATCTCCAATATCATACCAAAACCGGTTTTGCCATGCCAAG
>CBFGLL010000391.1:0-2511 GCA_965649585.1 uncultured Chitinophagaceae bacterium
ACTTCACTCAGGTTGTGCGGCATCATGTTGGTAGCCATACCCACGGCAATACCACTGCTACCATTTACCAGCAACTGCGGAATTCGTGTAGGCAGTACTGTTGGTTCTTTTAAACTATCATCAAAGTTGAGTTGGAAGTCTACCGTATCTTTTTCAATATCGTCGAGCATGGCTTCTGCCAGCTTCTCCATACGCACTTCGGTGTACCTCATGGCTGCCGGCGGATCACCACCCTGGCTACCAAAGTTACCCTGGCCATCAACCAATGTATACCGCATGGCCCATGGTTGTGCCATACGCACCATAGTATCATAAATGGCGCTATCACCATGCGGGTGATATTTACCCATTACCTCACCCACGATACGGGCAGATTTTTTATAAGGTTTATTGCTGGCATTGCCCAGTTCGTTCATGCCATACAACACACGACGGTGTACAGGTTTTAAACCATCCCTTACATCGGGCAGGGCCCTTCCCACGATCACACTCATAGAGTAATCGATGTAAAAGGTCTTCATTTGTTCCTCAATGTTTACGGGAATTATTTTACCACGATTGTTGGGATTTTCTCCCTCAAAATTTTCCAGATTTTCCATAAATTATCCTGCTGGTTTGCAGGTGTGCGAAGTTACCGATTTCGGGGCGTTTTTCCATTGAAAATCATTGCTTTTTAGCCTTTGTTTTACACATTTTTCGGAGGCCTGTGGACAAGTATTTTTAAACAAAATATTTAATGAAACAAGCATGGGTTTTTCATGGGGGCAGTGTTGTAGCACTCGCTCGTCTAAGAGTGTTTTGGAGCATTTTCGCCACAAAGACGTAAAGGCTCAAGGGTCACATAGAGTCTTAGTGCTGCTTCCTGTCTTTGTGCCTTCGTGGCCCCACCTTAACTTGCACCCTCAAAACCAACAATCATTGAAAACAATCCTTCTCTTCGGTGCTGGTAAATCTGCTTCTGTATTAATAAAATATCTTATTAAAGAATCTGAGATTAATCACTGGAAATTTATCGTGGCGGATGCGAACATGGACATAATACTCGCCAAAACGAATAACAGCAAGTTTGCGGAAGCAGTACAACTGGACATTACTAATGATGATGCCAGGGAAAAACTGGTGCAGCGGGCACACGTGGTGATTTCGATGATGCCCCCAGCCCTGCATTTTTTGATTGCAAAGGATTGTGTTGAATACAGGAAACACCTACTCACTGCATCCTACCTCGATAACAACATGAAGAGTTTGAGAGATGAGATCAATCACAAAAAATTATTATTTCTCTGCGAGATGGGCCTTGATCCCGGCATTGATCATATGAGTGCGATGAAAATGATTGATGAAATAAAAGCAAAGGGCGGCGTGATAACATCTTTTAAAAGCCATTGCGGAGGCTTGGTGGAACCTGAGAGTGATAACAATCCCTGGCACTATAAAATCAGCTGGAACCCTCGTAATGTAGTGATGGCAGGATCTGCCGGCGCCGTGTACCTGGAACATGGAGAAGAAAAAACAGTAGCCTATGAAAACTTATTTGATGAAGCCAACATCGTAAAAGTGGAAGGACTTGATGACCTGGCTTATTATCCCAACCGGGATTCGCTGGGTTATATCCCGGTGTATAAACTGCATGATGCCAAAACATTTGTGCGCACTACCCTGCGCTACCCTGCTTTTTTTGCCGGGTGGAATGCCGTGGTGGATGCAGGACTAACAAACGACAGCATTCCTGTTTCAACCGCAGGTTTAAGTTTTAAAAAATGGAGCGAACCCATTTTACCATATGTAAATGAAAACAACTCGCCATTGTTGAATTTTTTAGGGCTGTTTGATGACAGCCCCGTGCCTGGAACTGCTTCTACTTCTGCCGACATTCTTCAATACCTGTTAGAAACAAAATTGGCCATGCAGCCGCAGGATAAAGATATGATCGTGATGCTGCACGAATTTGTATATGAACTAAACGGCGAACATAAGCAGGTGCAAAGCAGCCTGGTGGTAAAAGGAGAAGACAGCATTTATACTGCAATGGCAAAAACAGTGGGCCTGCCCCTGGGTATTGCAGCCAAGATCATTTTAAATGGAACCCTTACGCTTACAGGCCTTCACATACCCATTGTAAAAGAGATCTACGAACCGGTGCTGGAAGAACTGGCGCATGAGCATATTATTTTTACAGAAACAGAGTTGTAGTTCTAAAGAAATCTTTCGTGGCGGCTGTATTATGATTGATGCATTAAGATTTCCAGCAGTTCCATGATGCCTGCTGTTGCCGGTTTCTCTATTACATGAATATTTTTGTAACGGCCAATAGGTGGAATTTTTTTATCGATGATATATTTCGGCACATCGTCGCCAACAAAATCTATCAGTCCTGCCGCAGGATACACTTGTAACGAAGTACCCACCAGCACAAAAATATCGGCCTGCTGCATCAGCTGCGCCGCAAGGGAGATCATTGGCACCGGTTCTTCAAACCACACAATATGAGGTCTCAATTGTCCCCCATCT
>CBFGLL010000392.1:0-2508 GCA_965649585.1 uncultured Chitinophagaceae bacterium
CCTATTTTGTGTGATACAAAATAGGATTTTTAAAACAAAGCCGCAGCTATTAATTTGTCTTTATTCCTCCATCGTTTACTCCCATCGGGCTACATTTTAATGCATCGGAACAATTGCCTTTGAGCAAATTAGGTTCACAAACTACCGGCGCATTGTCATCGAACTGAATTGACAACCTCGAGTACATACAGTCTTTAAATTCATTGATAGAAGCGACTGTTTTTAATTTTATGCGGATAGCGCCCTCGGTTTTGTCGTGATGTTGCCCGGCCTCAATAGTTCCGGAAAGGTTCACATTTCTCATGCGGAAAATAATTTGTCTTTTTTGAGGGATGTATTGATAGGTAGCTAGCGGCATAGTTTTGCTTACAATAAGGTTTGGCCATTCCATCTGCAATTTGAATTTTCTTCCTCCAATGCTACAATTAGTAGAAGCAGTATCCAAAGCCTGTGTAGGAAACGCAATTCCCCTGGGCAATGAAAGTGTGCAGGTAATATTCCTGGCAATGCCACCGCCTTCATTTTCAAAATGGAGTTGGTAAGTAATATCCCTGTTTAATTTCTCTTCTGGTTTAAAGCCGAGGCATCCTGGGCTTACAGTAAGCTCATTGGGGTCCCTGCTTTGGATTCTCAGGTTTAAGCCAAGCGGATAGCTGAACACCAGGGGGCTGGATCCGTCACTTGCCAGCACCAAGGCAGCCATTAGGTTTGCACTCGTGGAGGACTTGTACAGGTCAAGATTGGTGGATGAATTCATGGAGAAAAAAATATTCTGCTGAATATCGATATTGGAACTGTTGATAGGTGTTTCATAAAACAAACTGTTTTTAAAACCTCCTTCGTTTCCTAGCCTTGTAAGTGCTTCCTGGATATTTTCATCGAATTGTTCGAGTGATCTTAAGTTTTCCCCGTGGTGCTTTCTCGCCTGTTTAAAACCAGGCACATTTTCAAACACCAGCTCCTCCGGGTTTACTTCGTCAAACAGTGCAGGGTTATCGCTGCTGTTATAAAAAAATGCAATGATGGCTTTTGAATAAACAGGAAATTCATCCTCTCCTGTTCGCATCGGCTTATAACTTATGGCAACTGGTGCCAAATCTCCTGGCAGTAGTGTCGTGGAGAGTGGCGTAAGTTTTATTCTTTCTCCTTCTCCAAGGCTTTCAACAGGTTCATTGTCTTGTTCACTGGCTGCGGGTGCATCGTTAAAGCGAAATGCTATTGCACGAGGCGGTAGTTTGATAGTATCATAAAAGGTAAGTTTATGAACACCCGGCGAATAAAGTTGACTGTTTTCATAATACCAACTGCTTTTGATAATACCGCCTTTTGCAGCGTGGGTAAATATCCTGAAACTTCCATCGCCGGTTTCTAAAAACAGTTTTGTATAGGGTGTTTTGTTTTCAATTTTTTGATTGGGTATCAAAGGAACGGTAATTTCAAATTTCTGTTCGGCATAGTCAAGCTTGAAGGCTTCGGCCAACCATTCAAATGCTAAGAGGGCAATTGCAGTGCCTAAAAGAAGCAGGTTTAATTTTCGCATGATCTAGATTTTATTTTTTTTACGCAATCTTTTCAAATTGTGGGCAGGCGTTTACCTTTTTGGGTAGTTGGGTTTCATTTGCCCTTATGATGCTTAAAATATTATAAGATGAAGTATGGCAGAATGGGCATGCGTGCACATCACCTGCTGAATCAACAAACACACTTCTGCTTCCCGAAAAACATCCTACCCTGCGCTGGTGATAGCCATGGTAATGCATGGTCGGGTAATGCCGATATTGTTTTTGCTGGTTGTAGCGGGCAAATGCATTTTCTAATAGCTGGATATGTTTTTCCTCCAGTTCTACAGGCTTGTCTTTGTAATGACCGATGCCTCTTGGTTCCAATACCTGCACAAATTGTACACCCAGAGTTTTAGCAAAATCCATATACGGTTCAAGGTGGCCTTCCTGCAAAAAAACTTTTGTGGCGCACACACTTATGCTCACTACCAACCCGGCAGCCAACCCGGCCTGCACAGCGTTTACGGCATCTGAAAATGCATGTTGACTTCCACGGAAAAGATTATGCAATTCAGGAATATAGTGGTCAATACTGATTACAATGCCCTTGCAGCCATGTTGCTTTAATAAAAAAGCATTCGCAGGTGTGAGGTTAAAGCCTGAACTCACTACCCAACATTCACTTAAGGCAGAAGCATGTTTAAGAACTGGCAACAGGTCTTTTATCCTGGCCATCGGTTCACCACCACTTAAATGAAACTGCCTCACGCCCTGTTGATGATACAAGTCAATAGTTTTTAAAAGTTCTTCCCGGGTGAAGGATTCTTTTTTATTGAGATTATCCCATTCAAAACAATGCTCGCAACTAAGTGGGCATTTGCGGGTGATGGCAAAAAACACGAAGGACATTTTTTCGTCGCCAACCACCGGTGATGCATAACGGCGTAATTCATTTTTCGCCATGTTATCGTATTGTGTGCCCGGCCATGAAGGGGCGTACATATTA
>CBFGLL010000393.1:0-2506 GCA_965649585.1 uncultured Chitinophagaceae bacterium
GATACTGGATACTGGATACTGGATACTGGATACTGGATACTGGATACTGGATACTAGATACAAGATACTGGATATCCGATTTCACATTGTTCACCGGGATCTTGTTTTTCTAAAGCTCCTGCGTCGCTTTGAAAAAATACACTGTACTGCATGTAAATATTCTTGAACTGGATTTTTTATAAATGAAAATTGACATCATAACCGTTGTGCCTGGTTTACTGGAAGGGCCTTTTTCTCACAGCATTTTAAAGCGGGCTGAGGCAAAAGGTTTGCTGAAGGTGAATGTGATCAACTTAAGAGATTATACCACTTATGCAAGGGCACAGGTAGATGATTACCCATTTGGTGGCGGAGCCGGAATGGTGATGATGGCCGAACCGCTGGTAAATGCAATAGAAAGTTTACAGAAGGAGACAACCTACGACGAAATCATTTTTCTTACCCCCGATGGTGAACAATTGAATCAAAAAATAGCCAACCATCTTTCTTTGAAAAATAACCTGATGATGATTTGTGGTCATTACAAAGGAATCGATCAAAGGGTGAGAGATCATTTTGTAACAAAAGAAATTTCAATAGGCGATTATGTATTGAGTGGTGGGGAACTGGCTGCGGCGGTGCTAACAGATGCCATTGGGCGACTGATACCTGGCGTATTGAATGATGAAACATCTGCGTTGAGCGATTCTTTCCAGGATAATTTACTGGCGCCGCCGGTGTACACAAGGCCGGAAGTATTCAGAGATTGGAAAGTGCCTGATGTACTGATGAGTGGTAACCATAAGTTAATTGATGAATGGAGACATGAACAATCACTTGAACGAACAAGGCTTCGCAGGCCTGATTTATTGGACAAACATGATCATTAATTTAACAGGATCAGCGATTATTGCAGCCACATGATAAAACGAATAACAAGCCTGCTTAAAAAAGACATCCTGCTGGAATTGCGCCAGCAGCACACTTTTTACGGCATCTTACTCTATATTGCTTCCACCATTTTTGTGTTGTACCTCAGCATGACCAACACGCCGGAAGCAACTACCTGGAATAGTTTGTTCTGGGTGATCCAGTTGTTTATTTGTGTAAATACGGTTGCCAAAAGTTTTTTACAGGAAAGCCGTGGACGCATGTTATATTTTTACAGCATTGCTTCACCGGTTGAATTTATCATTGCAAAATTACTGTTCAATGTGCTGCTCATGTTTATTATGAGCATGATAAGCCTGCTGTTGTTTTTTGCATTTTTGGGTAACCCCTTGTCGAACGCAGGCAACTTCGTTTTCATTGTTTTACTGGGCGGTACCAGCATCAGCCTGGTATTTACTTTAATGAGTGCTATTGCTGCCAAGGCGCAGCAAAATGCTGCACTGATCGCCATCCTCGGTTTCCCGGTTATTTTACCAACCCTACTGTTGCTGATGCGCTTAAGTAAAACCGCTTTTGCAGAAGTGTTCAGGGAAGGAGCGGTAGCCCAGTTGTCGCTGCTCATCATCGGTCTTGATGTGCTGGTGATAGCCCTTGCAGTAATATTATTTCCATTTTTGTGGAAGGATTGATCGTACATTCACCTGGAACAGTTTTTAATTTTCCCCGGCTATGAGTAAAACTCCCGATAATTTTTTTTCACTGATAAGGAACCCTATTAAGTTCCGGCTATTTTTATTGAGCAAATTGCCCAGTGCTTTTTTTAGTGGCGTGCGGGTAAAATATGCCGACGAACAAAAAGCCATCGTTACCGTTCCCTATAAATGGTTTAGCACAAATCCCTTTCGCAGCACTTATTTTGCATGCCTCAGTATGGCGGCGGAAATGAGCACAGGTGTATTGGCAATGGCCCATTGTTATTCAGAGGATCCGCCTATCAGTATGCTGGTACTAAAAGTGGAAGGAAATTTTTCAAAAAAAGCTACAGGCCTCACCAGTTTCACCTGCGATGATGGGCACCTGGTGCAATATGCAATAAGAGAAGCAGCATCAAGTGGCAAGGGTACTATATCTACCATGCGCAGTGTGGGTACCAACGAAAATGGCGAAATAGTGGCTGAATTTAATATTACCTGGAGCTTTAAGGTTAAAAGCAAATAATTCGCTCCATAACAAAAGTTGTAAATTGCGGCTCTTATTTTTGTTGTCATTACGCATTTTTATCATGGGTAGTGGCCCTCCGCCTGCGGAGTGTACGCAATAATTATTTATGGCAAAAGAACTACGCAAACAGCAAGCACTCGAATACCATTCCAAAGGAAGGCCGGGAAAAATTGAAGTGGTGCCTACCAAGGATGCAAAAACCCAACGTGATCTTTCTTTAGCATATTCGCCCGGCGTTGCTGCTCCCTGCCTTGAAATAGCAGCTCATCCGGATGATATTTACAAATACACAGCCAAGGGAAATCTTGTCGCCGTCATCTCCAATGGAACCGCGATCTTGGGGTTGGGCGATCTCGGCGCGCTGGCGTCCAAGCCGGTGATGGAAGGCAAGGCGGTGCTCTTCAAGCGCTTCGCC
>CBFGLL010000394.1:0-2502 GCA_965649585.1 uncultured Chitinophagaceae bacterium
CGCTGGGACAGAAAGTCCCCAAAACTTATATCCATATCTTTTTCCTTTCCATTAAATCCATTCCTATACCCATTCCCCGTACTATAATTCCTCTCCGGCATCATCATCCCGAACGGATAATAGACAGTTTAATGGTGCGGGTTTCAAAGAACAAGATTGAAAGCTGAAAAAGGAAAGGGTGTGGAAAGATTACAGGAAAGTAAATTGAAAAAATTAAACTTTCACCGGTACACTATGTACCGCCAATGCAACCTCCCTGATGAGGTTCGCATCTTTTTCAATTGCATTACCCACCACAATTACATCGGCTCCTGCTTTACAATTGAGATAAGCTTTTTCGGGGGTGGTGATGCCGCCGCCAACAATCAGGGGCACATCGATACAATGGGCCACTTTGGAGATCATGGTTTCGGTGATGGCTTTTTTGGCGCCGCTGCCGGCATCCATATAAATGAGTTTCATGCCGAGCATTTCGCCGGCCATGGCTGTGCACATGGCAATTTCGGCTTTATCGGCCGGCAGGGGTGCTGCATTGCTGATGTATGAAACGGTGGTGGGGGCGCCGCCATCGATCACCATATAACCGGTGGGCATAATTTCCAAACCACTTTTTTTAACCACGGGTGCACTCACTACGTGCTGGCCGATGAGCAGCTCGGGGTTACGGCCACTGATGAGCGAAAGGTATAAAAGGGCGTCGGCATATTTGCTTACCTGGCTGGGACTGCCGGGAAATAAAACAACGGGAATATCGCAACGGGATTTGATGAAGCGGATACAATCGTCGAGGTAGTCGGATACTACAAGACTGCCGCCTACAAAAAAATAATCCACTTTGGCTTCGAGAGAAAGGGAGAGCAGCAGGTCCATATCATGGTCGTTCACCTTGTCGGGATCGATGAGCACGGCAAAACTTTTTTTCCCCTGCTTCTTTTTTTCCAGTAAAGATGAATAGATGCCTTTCAAGCTGGTACCATTTGATTGATTGCAAAAATGTACATTTTTTCCTACTTATGGAAATATTAACTGTATTAATCAATTCATTTACTGCAAATTGTCCATTTTGCATCCGTTTTAGGGGTTTCAAGCAACGGGGCTGGGGATACAGGGAGACAAAGAGCGGAATATTTTAATTTAGCGGGAATGACAGATCTATCAGCGGAAATAAAATTTAAGACGGCGAGGAGCGGCGGAAAAGGCGGGCAAAATGTAAACAAGGTGGAGACCATGGTGGAGGGATATTGGCATGTGGCAGATTCTGCTTTGTTTACAGATGAAGAAAAAGAACTGATCAGCTCCAAACTGGAAAAACTGATCAATGCAGATGGTTTTTTGCTGATCAAAAGCCAGGAAGAGCGAACGCAACTGGCTAACAAAGCCATCGTCATCAAAAAAATAAATGAGCGGGTGCAGAAGGCTTTGATCGTTCCTAAAAAAAGAAAAGCCAGCAAGCCCAGCCTCGCCAGTAAATTAAAAAGGCTGGAAAGCAAAAAGAAAAATGCAGCTATTAAACAAAATAGAAAAAAGCCGGGGCTGGATGGATAAATTTCCTTTGCGGTTGCTTTGCGGGGACTTTGCGTGCTTTGCGGTTGAAAATATTTTACCGCAAAGAGGAAGGCAAAGAAAAATGCAAAGGGACGCAAAGGGATTTCTATTTTTTTTCCTGGCGCTTTTGATAACACTGGTTCCTAAACCTGCGGCTGCGCAGGAAGAAGGCAATATCGTTTTACATTTCAAGGCTGTTGCTAATAACAAAGCGGTAGTATTTAATGATAGCAGTTACAGCAATGCTTTCGGCGAAACTTACAGCATCAGCAGGTTAAAATTTTACCTCAGCAATATTGGGTTCTCTAACAGCAGCTCCACAAAAAAAACGGAGGCTGTTTACCTGGTGGATATGGTAATGGGTGACAGCATCGTTTTAAACGTTGCACCCGGAAACTATTCATCGCTGCATATGATGCTGGGTGTTGACAGCGCACTCAACTGCAGTGGTGCACAGTCGGGCGCACTGGACCCATTGAACGGCATGTTCTGGACCTGGAATACCGGGTATATTTTTTTTAAACTGGAAGGATACTCCCCTGCTTCCACAGCCGATCTCAACAGGATTGAGCAGCATGTGGGCGGCTATCGCAGTCCATTTAATACAGCCAGGAAAATGACCTTTAAAATGCCGGGCGGCGTGATAATAGAACAAGGGAAACGGCAACATTTTTATATTCATCTTACCCTCGACAATTTTTTTAAAAGTGTGCATGAACTAAAAATTGCTGAGAAACCGATGATGATGACGCCGGGATCTGATGCCATGAAGGCGGCGGATAATATTGCACAGTCATTTTATGTATATATAGACGAGATCAAATAGCAGCCTTGAAATTAAAAGTAATCATATCGTTTCTTTTGTTGCTGGGCGCCGGCCTGCTGCTGATTGCCGCTACAAAAGATGATGGCTTTGGACCCTGTGCAGCATCCCCGCTGAAGTTTTTAATACCAAAT
>CBFGLL010000395.1:0-2501 GCA_965649585.1 uncultured Chitinophagaceae bacterium
CATCGCCTTCTAAAAATCTTAAGTTAACTTTGACCGGTCAATGACCATTGACTAATTGACCATTGACCTTAACAATCTTCAAACAATTAAAAACCTCCCGCCATGTACACATTCGATTCCACCAAACCCATTGCCATCGGTAGCGACCATGCAGGTTTTGATTGTAAAGAAGACCTTATTTCTTTTTTAGAAGGAGAAAACATGGCATACAAGGATTTTGGAACTTACTCAAAAGATTCAGTGGATTATCCCGATTTTGCTCACCCGGTGGCAAGTGCTGTGGAAAATGGGGAAGCGGCATTTGGTATTTTATTATGTGGCAGCGCCAACGGGGTAGCCATCACAGCCAATAAACACCAGGGCATTCGTGCAGCCATTTGCTGGGGCGAAGAACTGGCAGAACTGGCCCGCAAACACAACAACGCCAATATTATTTGTATCCCCGCCCGCTTTGTAAGGGATGGAGATGCTGAGAAAATGCTCGACATTTTTATGAATACCGAATTCGAAGGCGGCAGGCATGAAGGAAGGGTAAAAAAGATAGCATGCTAGGCTCTTTTCCCCTGCAATAAGATTTCCCTTTATACTACCCTTATAGAAGGGTTATAGAACCCTTATAGAACCTTTATAGAATGGTTACTCCCGAGCAACTTAGGAGCAACTCAATACTGCATCCAATGTATCTTGCAAGCTTGACGCTTTACTATATGCAGGTTCTATGTATTTCCAGTCACCAGGCCTTCTTTAGGCAGCCGCTAACCACTGGTAACAAATGTGATTTTCTATAACATTTCTTTCCCTATTATTGCTAACAAGACAAAATCACATGATAAAAAAACTTTCTATCCTGCCCTTGCTTTTTTTAGGCGTAGGAGCTTTTGCACAGGTAGATGATGCCGCAAAATATGCTGGCATTATCCGCACATCAGAATTACAAAAACATTTAACCATCATTGCTTCCGACGAAATGGAAGGCCGTGAAACCGGTAAAGAAGGCCAGCGCAAGGCAGCTGCTTATATCGAAAACTTCTTTAAGTCGGTTAACCTCACCGCCCCGGCATCGCTAAAAGGTTACCAGCAATTTTACCCATTGTACCAGGATAGCCTGATTGAAAGTGAATTAAAAATCGGGGACAAAAAACCAGTTTATGGAACGGATTATACCAGCCCCGTAAATACCAACGACAAAGCAGAACTCAAAGCAAAATCAATTGTATTTGTGGGTTATGGTATTGAAGATAAAAACTACAACGACTATGCAGGGCTTGATGTAAAAGGTAAAGCTGTTGTGTTTTTGCTGGGTGAACCAAAAAAGGACGGCAAATATTTCATCAATGAAAATGGCAGGGGCTCCGATTGGACCTTCCCTGGCCTGAATAAAAAACTGGAACTGGCTAAAGCCAAAGGCGCTACCATGGCTTTTGTGATCAGCCCCAGCATTGAAAGTTTTTCTCAACGCCAGGTAGAGCAAAGCAAAAAAACAAACCTCTATTATCCACGCACTTCAAAAGCTGCCAGGGTAAACTATGTGTCGCTCAGCCATGCTTATGCAAAAACTATTTTTGGAGAAAAAATGGGTGCCGCTATCACAAAAGCAAGGGGCAACGAATTGTTTTCAGCAGCCGATGCATTTGAACTGAAAACAACCACCAAACTCGATTACGACAAACACCGCAGCACAGTAAATGCAAGCAATGTGATTGGCGTAATTGAAGGCACAGATAAAAAAGATGAATTTGTGGTGGTGACCGCCCACTACGATCACGTAGGCATTATCAACGGGCAGATTCACAATGGAGCAGATGACGACGGTAGTGGCACTGTAGCCATTATGCAGATGGGTGAAGCCTTTGCAAAAGCAAAAGCAGATGGAAAAGGTCCACGCCGCACTATAGTAATTATGGCAGTAAGTGGCGAAGAAAAAGGTTTATGGGGAAGTGAATACTATAGCGAGAACCCGGTGTACCCGCTCGACAAAACTTCCGTGGATCTAAACATCGATATGATCGGTCGTGTAGATACGGAGAGAATGAAAGATGATACTTTAAACTATGTATACGTGGTGGGGCACAACAAACTGAGCAGTGATTTGCCGCTTATCAACGAAGCAATGAACAACAAATACACAGGCCTTGTGCTCGATTACAAATTCGATGATCCAAAAGATCCCAACCGCATTTATTTCCGCAGCGACCATTACAATTTTGCCCGCAAAGGAGTTCCTGTACTATTCTTTTATGATGGTATGTTGAAATCTGATTACCACAAGCCGGGTGATGATGTAGAAAAAATTTACTGGCCTCTGTTAGAAAAAAGGGCCCGCATGGTTTTTCACACAGCATGGGAAATGGCCAACAGGGATGAAATGCTGAAGAGAGATATTCCATTGGATACTACTTTAACGAGATAAACAGAAACCCCGGCGAGCCGGGGTTTTTATTTAGTACCCTGAATTGTGATCGCAAAAAACATTAATTTACTTCCTCATTACCAAAATCCAC
>CBFGLL010000396.1:0-2501 GCA_965649585.1 uncultured Chitinophagaceae bacterium
GGCCCAGTGCCGTGGAGGATATTTAAAACGCCATCAGGCAAACCTGCTTCCTTACAAATTTTCCCTAACAAAAAGGCTGTTGCAGGTGTTACTTCCGAAGGTTTTGCGATCACACAGTTTCCGGCCGCCAATGCTGGCGCTATTTTCCAGGTGAAAAGATACAAGGGAAGATTCCAGGGAGAAATACATCCCACAATGCCGATCGGCTGACGAAGCGTATAGTTCACCGCTTTATCTTCCATGGAATGGCTTTCGTTGGAGAAATGCATGAGGCCGGTAGCAAAAAACCTGAAATTAGCAGCAGCCCTGTAGATATCTACTTTTTTGCTCAGCCATAGTGGTTTGCCATTATCATTCGTTTCCACCAGCGCCAATTCTTCTGCATTGGCATCTATGAGGTCGGCGATTTTATTTAATACAAGAAATTTTTTTTCTGCAGGGGTGGCAGCCCAACCCGATTTAGCTTTTTCAGCAGCCAACACAGCCACGTTAATATCCTTTCCGTTGCTGTCAGGAATTTGTCCATACACTTCCCCGGTTGCAGGATTGATATTGTCAATAAACCTGCCGCTCAAAGGCCCTATAAAGTTTCCGCCAATAAAATTTTCGAGGTGAAATGGAAGCTGCAATTGCATGGGGGTAAAGGTAGTAAAAGTTGAAGAGGTTCCGGAAGTTTAGGATGTTTCAAAGGTTTAAAAAGTTTCAAAGGTTTCAAGAGTTCAAAGGTTCAAAGGTTCAAAGGTTCAGTTGGACGTTGTGAATGGTTGCGCCCACCATTCCCATGCCTTCGGCAGGCAGGGTTGTGGTTCATAATTGGTATTCGGCTGAAGTGTGCGACGCAACGATGCCGCCCATGGCTTTGCTGCCTGTTCCATAAAAAAAATTAACTTAGGCGCCTAAAACTTATCGTTATGGCTGTAATTCCTCCTTTCAATTTAAAAAAATGGATTGATGATAACAGGGGCCTGCTAAAACCACCTGTTGGCAATAAGTGCATTTATAATGATGCTAAAAATTTTATCGTGATGATCGTGGGCGGACCCAACGCCCGAAAGGATTATCATTACAATGAAAGTGAAGAATTGTATTACCAGCTGGAAGGCGACATCACCGTAAAGATCATTGATGAAGGGCAGCCGAAAGACATTCATATTAAAGAAGGCGATATGTTTTTGTTGCCACCCAAAACGCCGCATTCGCCACAGCGTGGACCCAACACGGTGGGCCTGGTAATTGAAAAAGTAAGAGAAACAGAGAAGGACGGATTTTTATGGTTTTGCGAAAACTGCGGTAATAAATTGTATGAAGAGTTTGAAGTGGTGAATGATATTGTAACGCAACTTCCTCCTATCATGAATAATTTTTATGGAGATGAACATAAGCGCACTTGTGGGAAGTGTGGATCTGTAATGTCTTTTCCAGTGAAGAAGGGTTAGAATGCAGATAGTCATGATGGTCATGATCTGTTATGATTTTTAAAGATTGCCCTATGACGGATAATCATAAATATTCGGACGTCACAGAATTAATCATTCATTGTTATTACAGGGTTTACAATACGCTGGGATATGGGTTTTTTGGAGAAGGTTTATGAAAAAGCGATGACCATCGAAATGGAGGAGCAAGGTTTGATTTGTTTACGCCAGTGCCCAATCGATGTTTTTTATAAATCAAAAGTTGTTGGATTCTACCTGGCAGATATAATCGTGAATGGAATAATAATAATTGAAATAAAAGCTGCCGAAGAACTATCCACGGCGCATGAAACCCAGTTGACAAACTACCTGAAAGCAACAGAGATAGAAGTCGGCCTACTACTTAATTTTGGAAAAACACCAGCATTCAGAAGAAGAGTTTTTTCCTCTGAGTACAAATCATGATTTATCATGATTATCATAAAAATCAGCGTTTTAAAAAATGAAGATCGATATACACACCCACATCATGCCCGACAAAATGCCCAACTGGGTGCAGAAGTTTGGCTATGGTGAATTCATACACCTGGAACATCGCAACTGCAAAGCCTGCATGATGAAAGGCGATAAGCTTTTTAGAGAGGTGGAAGATAATTGCTTTGATGTTTCCCTTCGGCTGAAAGAAATGGAAGAAACAGAAGTGACTGTGCAGGTGCTTTCTACCATTCCCGTTCTTTTTAATTATTGGGCAAAGCCGGAAGACGGTTTAGAGACCTCCCGTTTTTTCAATGATCATATCGCAGATTCTGTTTCCCGAAATCCAGAAAGATTTATCGGTATCGGCACTGTGCCGTTGCAGGATATTGACCTGGCCATACAGGAAATGGAACGCTGTGCGAGCGAATTAAAAATGCCAGGCCTTGAGATTGGAAGTAATATTAATGGGATCAACCTGAGCGATCCGCAATTTTTTCCTTTTTATAAAAGAGCAGAAGAATTAGGTTGTTCCTTGTTTGTGCATCCATGGGAAATGATGGGCGAAGCACAAATGCAGAAGTACTGGCTGCCCTGGCTGGTGGGAATGCC
>CBFGLL010000397.1:0-2495 GCA_965649585.1 uncultured Chitinophagaceae bacterium
ATTTTTCATTTACACAAACCGGCAAAGACTCCAGCCTGATGGATTTTGAAAAGTACACAGAACCCATCATTGAAGTGTTGCAGGAACTGGGTGTAGACGCAAAGTTTGAAGGTAGGAATGACGTAACGGTAGATGGTAAAAAAATATCCGGTAATGCAGAACACATTTTTAAAAACAAGGTGCTGCATCATGGCACGCTCTTGTTTTCGTCGCAAATGAAAAACATCAGCGAAGCGCTCAGGATAAACCCGCTGAAGTACATTGATAAAGCCGTGAAATCTATTCCTAAAAGAGTTACCAATATCTCCAGTTACCTTAAAGAGCCCATTACAATTGATGAGTTTGCAAAAAAAATAATGGCACATGTCATCGCCGGTAATCCTTCTGCAAGAATGTACGAATTCAGTAAAGAAGACCTGGAAGCCATTGGCAAAATAAGGGATGAAAAATATGCCACTTATGAATGGAACTACGGTTATTCACCGAACTATAGTTTTCAGAAAGGCATAAAAACCACCGGCGGAATGATTGAGATGAACCTTGATGTAGAACGAGGCACTATCAAGGCAGTTAAAATATTCGGAGATTTTTTTAATGAGAAAGATATTTCCGAGATCGAGGGTGCGTTGGAAAATGTAACACACGAAGAGCATGCGATCAGATCTGCGCTTTCCCCTTTTGACATTCATCAATATTTTCGGAATGTAACCGTGGACGACCTCGTAGAAGCAATGTTTTAGTATCAGAGATTAAGTGCAAACAGTTCGATGCCGTCTGACTTTCCTTTTAGTTCCACGTTGCCCAGGGCTGTATATTGCCATGGATCTAGCTTTGCGTATTCAGCAAACTCTTTGGATACGATGAATTTTTGATTGAGTTCATTACAGGCGCTTCGAATGCGTGCCGTTGTATTCATGGTATCGCCGCTCATGGCAAGATCCTTTTTCATGACGCCGATTTCCCCGATGGTTACTTCGCCTGCGTGAATGCCTACCCGGAATTCCGGAACGATATCAAATTCCCTTCTGAAATCTTCGCTGGCTTTCTGTATGTTCCTCCTTGCCTCAATTATGGAGGCGAGCGCCTTTGTTGTGTTTTTCTTATTGAGGGGCCAGCTCACCACCACTTCATCACCCACGTATTGGTAAATGGTTCCCTGGTGGGTAATCAGTGCGCTGGAGGTATGATAAATAAATTCCCGGATAAATATGAAGTAGTCTTCGTGCCCCAGCTTTTCGGCAATGGGTGTGCTGTCTTTCAGGTCCATAAACATAATGATCCTGTTTTCGGTCACCGGCTTTTTATACTTGCCTGATAGTATGGAAATAAAAATGCCTGGCGCATACTTATCGTTGATCTCGATAAACAACTGTGTTACTGCAAAAATCACCAGCCAATACAGCATACGTTTTACCACCCATGAAAAGCTAAGCTTGTTTTCAAAAAAGTCGGCCAGTGCGCTGCTGAGCGAACGGTTATCTGTAACCGCTGTTTCTAAAATATGTACTAACAGGTTCATTAAACCTGCTGCCAGGATCACCAGAAAGGATTTAGCCAGAAAGTGCACCCATAGTGGTTTATCAGAAAACAAAGTGCGGAAGCTGAAAACAAAAAGATACCCCATGAAACAGCTCATTACAAACACCAGTATAGATCGCAGGATGATCTCTCTTACATAGTTATCCTGTGAGATATCAGTATTTAGCAAGTGTACTACAATATCAATAATCGTCCAGATAATGGCGATGTAAAGCACCCTGCGAATTCTGAAACCGTTGATACCGGAATAGAAAGCAGGCTTATAGTGCTCATGCTTCAGCATCTGCGTTGCAATTTTGTATGTAACTATATATTTCCGCCTGGGCGTTATGGGATCCGTGTTCGCTTATTTTGTGCTGGTTCATATCACTATCCAGTTCAACCAGCTTTTGATCATCGTTCCATTGTATGGAAAAATAATCGAGAACCTGCTGCCTGCAAGATGCATCTTTAACCCGGATGCACACTTCTATCCTCCTGCGGATGTTGCGTATCATGAGGTCGCTTGATCCAATAAATACTTTTGCATCTTCATCAACACCAAAAATAAAAATTCTGCTATGCTCCAGGTACTTATCTACCAGTCGCCTCACGGTGATATTACTCGTTTCACCCTCCAGGCCGGGAATGAGGCAGCATACACTCCTCACGAGCATTTGAACGGTCACCCCGGCATTGGATGCTTTTTTTAGCAGTTCTATAATTTTCGGTTCCTCCAGGTTGTTGATCTTTATCCTGATGAGTGCCGGTGCACCTGTTTTTGCTTTTTTAATTTCATCATTCACCAGGTTTTCAAAATCATCCAGCAAGTTGAATTGCGACACTAACAACTCTTTAAATTTCACATCTTCATTTCCTTTGATGGCCAGCTGCCGCTCCAGGAAACCAAACAGCTCATCCATTTCCCTGCACACTTTTTTATCGCAGGTAAACAACACATGATCGGTATAAAACCC
>CBFGLL010000398.1:0-2479 GCA_965649585.1 uncultured Chitinophagaceae bacterium
CGGCCTCAAACAACACGGTATGCCCAAGACTGCTGATGAGGCTTGCCAACCCGTTGCGCAGCAACACATGATCATCTACCAATACAATTTTAGCCATATTTTATGCCTGGGTTTTTAGGATTACCCGGGTTCCCCTGCCGGGTGCAGATTCAATATTAAAATAGGCGTTGATGAGGCGGGCCCTGCTTTGCATATTTTTTAAACCGATACCCGTTTCCGTACATTCCAGTTTGTCAACATCAAAACCCTCGCCATCATCTGTAATTAAGATGGAGCATTGATTTATGTTGTTACTAATGAGGATGTCTATATTTTTTGCCCTGCTGTGTTTTACAGCATTATTGAGTGACTCCTGCACAATGCGGAACATAACCATCTCCACTTCGGGAAGCAGCTTACAGGTTTCCCCGTCTACCGTAAACCTTGTATTGAAGGAGCCGGTATTTTTGATGATCTGTAGTTCATTGGCGATCGCTTCTGTTAGGCCGAGGTCAGCTACTTTATCGCCGTTTAAACTCTTGCTGAGCTCCCGAAGATCATTGATGGCTTTACTTACCAGTTGAATGCTTTTTTGAATTTTTTCTTCTTTTGGAATGCCGGTGTCAAAATCCAGCGTATTCAGGTTCAACTTTGCCAGGCTCAGCACCTGGCCTACATTATCATGTATTTCCTGCGAAATAGTTTTGAGGGTTTGTTCCTTAATTTCTATCTCCGTTTTTAAAAGGGCTTCGGTATGTTGTGCTTGCATCAGTAACTTATCGTTTATCAGTTTGTTTTTTCTTTTATTAAACAGGAAAAGAAAAAACAAAATAAATGCGGCCATGCATATAAAAACAGCCAGCGTAATCCAGATGATTTGTTTTATATCGTCGGGTAGGTTTTCGCTTGCAATTTTTTCGTGCATAAGAGGCCGATTGAAATACAGGTATATAGTACATAGATCAGTTTGCTGTTGATAGCAGTAAAGACTATGGCTTTTGCATCTTGTTTGTTTTTCAGGATATAATCAAAAGAAAGCGTGTATGATAATTCACCGGCATTAAATAGAAACACACCTAACGTAATCCAGAACATGGGCAGGCCCAACAGGTTTACCGGTTCATCTCTCCTCAACAGGTCGATAAAGAACATACAGCAAAATATAATCATCAGGCAATTGCCGGCAATGAGAATATTAGTATTGAAGTTATACCATCCCTGCACAAAAATGATATTTATTAATGCCGCAGGAAAAATAAGGAACAGGGCAATCCGTATGATCTTTTTAAGCACGGGGTCTTCGGTATAACTATAAAACAGGAACCCGTAAAAAAAGTATTCGATAGGGATAAAAAAATTATACAACCAGGAGTTTACTTCATGCATTTCTGTTCGGAGGTACCTGCCCACAAGTTCTATTGATAAAGTGAGCAGCAAAAAAGGAATAAACCACCGTAGCGGCTTATCCTTTATACTTTGATAACAAAATAAACTCACCAGCAGGGCGGCAAATTCAAACCATATGTTGAGGGGCAATGGAAACATCGTTTTCTTATTTATTCACAGATTTGAGGACAGAGTTGGCTGTGGTTAGCAGGGGGACGTGCTCGCTCCTTGTTTAGTTTTCTCCAGTCGGGTAAATGCTTTGGTTCCAGGGTAGGCACTAAAACAAAAGTGCTTTGCTTTGGATCTATGTGGCCCACGTTACCAGGTACTACTTCGTCTGTATATGCTGCCGCATACAATTTAATCCCATCATGCTGGCCACTTTGCGAAATAATGGATGCAAACTCACGAATAAGGCAGGCATCAACCCATATTCCTGCAGATAAATCTTTTTGACTACCCGTACTCACGTCATCGACATTGGTTTGTTTTCTAAACTTTGTTGCGAATGCGTTTCTTTCAACAACAAAGTCGGAATACGATCTATTTATTTTAACCTCGGTCGCCGCACAAGTAGGAAAATTATCCCCCCATTTATTTTCATGCTGCTTTGTGGAAGATGGATTTGCCTGCGGCGCCGTTAACACCATAAACAAACTGCTTGCTTTCCCCTGGGCATCGGAGCCCGAAAAAAAGCGAACGCCATCATAGGTGGAACTTTGTGAAAACAGCCTATCCAGGTCAGCAATGATGCATGCTTCTATCCAAAAAGAATCAGTTAAAGCGCTGTAGGCATTTCCAAGGCCCTTTTGAAACCCCTCTATCATTTTTGCTGCGTCCGTGGAATCAATCCAGTAATCACAGGCCAAAATGGCGGCGTCTGTGGTGGAATCAATTTTGTTGAGGGTATCATTGACCTGGTCACTGCTTGTTTTTTCATTATTTGAATTACAAGCATTAAAAAGGCAAATGAGCATTGTTAAATAAATTGCTAATCTCATATATTAGTTGTTTTTATAAAATTCCCGCTTCTGTCCATCTCAAAAGGCAGTTTCTTCACCGTAAATAAGGGGGTGTTTTCACCCGGAAAACCAGGCTTGGTTTCCGGCCGGCA
>CBFGLL010000399.1:0-2478 GCA_965649585.1 uncultured Chitinophagaceae bacterium
ACGTTTCTCATTTGAAAAGATTTTAAAGGAAAAGTTATAGATGTACAGCAGCCAACACGAACTGTGCAGAAAAACAAACAAATCAGGCTAAATTTTTGTAATAATTCCTGTTGAACAAAGTTCCATTTTTAACCACCCCGAATACCTGCTTCAGTAACTTATTGGCAACCGCAATAAGTGCCAGCTTTTTGTTTTTACCCTTTGCTACAAGCCGATCGAACAATGCCTTGCAAGCTGCATTAGTTGCTTTGGCATTTAAGGCACACATGTAAAGGGTGTGCCTGAGCAATGATCCTCCCTGCTTGCATATTCTCACCCTTCCTCTTATGCTGCTGCCGCTGCTATATTCCTTCGGACTCAGACCTGCATAACTAATGAGCTGCTGGTATGTTTCTGTGTGTGCAAATGCCTGTGTGCTCACTACCAGGATGGCGGTAGCCCGTTTACCAATGCCCACAACACTGCGCACCTGTTTTAGCAAAACTGATTGCCTGGCTTCTAATTTTCTATATAATTCAGCTTCCAGTTTTTTTAGTTCGGCCTGCAGATCTTTTAGCATTTTCTGGTAAGCTGCCCAGATAACTTTTGTATCTATATCGAGCCGGCTGAGTGCATGTAACTTATTTTTAAAGGAGGTGATTTCTTTTGTAATTGTTTCGATGGCATTATTGAGTGCACGACACTCAAAATAAAGCCGGTTGGGCATTTGGTATATGGACGGATTGTGCTCGATACCATACATGCAGATATGATAAGCATCTTTTTTATCTGTTTTGTTACGTTCCAGCTTCATTTGCATATAACGCTTTACCTGGAGTGCATTGAGTACACTGTACTGTGCTTTTTTGCCTTCGAGAAAAAAACAAAATGGTAGTTGATAAATACCTGTTGCTTCCATCACAAAATGAAAAAGTTTCCCGGTCAGTTTCCATATTTGTTTAAACCCCTCCAGGCTGTTGGGTACTTTGGCCCATTCAAAAGAACCGTCTGCAAGCTGGTAGCATACATCCAACGTATCACCAGATACATCAAGGCCGCAATACAATTTAAAAGCAGTAGATCTTGATTTCATACTCAAATTTTAAAGTGGTAAATTGGGTTGACAAAAAACAAAAATGGAAGAACAATTCTTACGTTGCTATCATCCTAACACAAGCTTAAATGCTTATCGAACTGTACAGCATAAAGTAAGAAAAGGGAGGCAGGGATAAGCGTGTTAGAAAAGCTTCGAGCTTATTGGGTTTGACTATCTTATTCTGCCCCCTGTTCTTTCAAATGTGTTTTAAGGATAAGGTAATTAATTTGTTGAATTGTAAACATAGGATGGGTTTTGCGCAATTGGGGCTTGACCAGCAAACTCTCATCAATTGTTCATTATTCAACTTCAGCTATGGGCTTGACCGTTCGGTGGGACTCTGGAAATTCTTATGTTTGCAAAAACTAAAACTCCAATGGTATGAATACATTCTTCCTGTTTATCATTGGCTTCCTGGTTGGGCTATACTTACTAAAAAAGTTCTTTGGCAAGTCCTCGAATTGACGAGGATTTGAACGTTAACGTCGTTTCAATTACTTCCCCTCCACATCGCAATAATCCAAAATCGCATCAATTTCTTCATTGCTCAAATGTGGCGATGGATTCATGGGCGCCTGTTTCCATTTTTCAAACAAGCCGGCAGCATAATCATCTTTTGCAATTACAGATTGCGGATCTCTCACAAACTCGTATAAAAGTTCCCTGTTTTTCCAGCGCTCCCTTGCGCCTGCCAATGCAGGACCGGCAAAATCTCTCCCCGGCAAATGGCATTGCATACAGTTTACCTTGAATAGCTGTTCTCCACTCACTGTCGCAGTTTCTGTGGATGCAGTTGTTTTATTTTTACCGGCATCCTGGCTGCAGGAACCTATAAAAAAGAGTGTGATAACAATAAATGCCCAATATTTTTTCATGATTAGCAAACATTAAAACGCCCCGACTAAGAACTCCGAACTCCCGGTTAAGAACTCTTCAAAACTTCCCTGCTGATCACCAGTTTTTGAATTTCGCTGGTACCTTCGCCGATGGTGCAGAGCTTACTATCCCTGTAAAATTTTTCAACCGGGAAATCTTTTGTGTATCCATACCCTCCGAATATCTGCACCGCATCTGTACTGATCTCTACCGAAATTTCACTGGCGTAATATTTTGCCATGGCAGCTTCCTTGGTCATGGGCAGTCCACGCATTTTTAAATCGCAGGCCTGGTTAATAAGCAGTTCAGCAGCTTCTATCTTGGTGGCCATATCAGCCAGCTTGAAAGATATTCCCTGGAAATTAGAAATGGGTTGATCAAACTGGTGTCGTTCTTTTGAATATTGTAAAGCGGCTTCGTAAGCGCCTTTTGCAATACCAAGTCCCAAAGCGGCAATGGAGATCCTTCCGCCGTCCAGCACTTTCATGGCTTGTTTAAAACCGCTGCCCACTTCGCCCATCCGGTTT
>CBFGLL010000400.1:0-2474 GCA_965649585.1 uncultured Chitinophagaceae bacterium
GTTAGCAAGTGCCCCGCCTACTGATAAAAAGATAAATGTATTCCGGGCCTTTGAGGCTGGTTGGGGCGGCGTGGTATGGAAAACCCTTGGTAGCCAGGTAAAAAATGTTTCCTCCCGTTATTCTGCTGTAAACTTTGGCGCAAAAAGAATGATGGGCTTCAATAATATCGAACTCATCAGCGATCGCCCGCTTGATATTAACCTAAGAGAAATTGCTGAGTGCGTGAAATTGTTTCCCGACAGGGCAATGGTAGTTTCCCTGATGGCTGATAACGACAGGGATAGCTGGCATGAGCTCATCAAAAAAGTAGAAGACACAGGAGCCCATGGATTTGAATTGAATTTCGGTTGCCCGCATGGCATGACCGAAAGAGGCATGGGTGCTGCTGTTGGGCAGGATCCTGAAATTGCAAAAATGGTGGTGGAATGGGTAATGGAAGCCGCCACACTTCCCGTGATTACAAAACTCACTCCCAATGTGCATTCAGTGGTACCAACTGGTAAAGCTGTTGTGGAAGCAGGAACGAATGCGTTATCACTCATCAACACCATTCAATCCGTAACAGGAATTGATCTGGACACTTTAGTGCCCAACCCATATGTGGCAGGCAAATCTGTGTTTGGCGGTTACTGCGGGCCGGCTGTAAAACCGATCGCTTTAAAAATGCTGACGACCATTGCACAGAATCCAATCACTTCAAAAGTTCCTATCTCAGGCATTGGTGGTGTGAGTACCTGGAAAGATGCGGTTGAATTTATGTTGCTTGGGGCCAGCAATGTGCAGGTTTGCACCGCAGCGATGAACCATGGATTTAGGATCGTAGAAGATATGTGTGAAGGGATGAATAACTGGATGGATGAAAAAGGTTTTAAAACGCTGGATGATTTTATCGGTAAATCAGTCGACAAGATCACGCATTGGGAAGACCTTGATATTAATTATCATCATATCGCTAAGATAAACCAGGATAAATGTATTCACTGCGGACTTTGTTATATCGCTTGCGAAGACACATCACATCAATCTATCAATCTTGCATACGGAAAGCCTTACAATACTTACACCGTAAAAGAAGAAGAATGTGTGGGTTGTAATTTATGCCAGCTGGTTTGCCCGGTGAATGATTGTATTACGATGGAAGAGCATCGGGTAGCGCCTGAATACCTGAACTGGATTGAGTTCCAGAAAAAGGGATTACCGCTGAATGATCATTAAACCCATTTTTGTTTCTGAAACCTTACACTCATACAGGGCTCAATGATGGTGATGTGCAGGTTTAGTTCGATTGCGTTTAACTTTTACCAGCTCTACATATTTCTCCTATACTGCCCACCCACACTATACAATGCATTCGTAATTTGACCAAGCGAACAATACTTCACCGTTTCCATCAGCTCTTCAAAAAGATTTCCATTATTCACCGCCACTTGTTGTAAACGTTTCAACATTTCCTCAGATTTATCTGAATGGCGTTGCTGGAAAGCTTCCAATGTTTTGATCTGAAATTCTTTTTCTTCTGTTGTACTTCTTATTACTTCCTGTGGCAAAATTGTTGGCGACCCCTGCTTGCTTAAAAATGTATTTACACCAACGATAGGATATTCACCCGTATGTTTTAATGTTTCATAGTAAAGGCTTTCTTCCTGTATCTTATTCCTTTGATACATTCTCTCCATTGCACCCAGTACGCCGCCTCTTTCTGTGATGCGGTTGAACTCATGCAAAACAGCCTGCTCCACCAGATCAGTTAACTCTTCAATTAAGAATGATCCCTGGTTCGGGTTTTCATTTTTAGCTGTGCCTAATTCCCTGTTGATGATCAACTGGATGGCCATTGCTCTTCTTACACTTTCTTCAGTAGGTGTAGTGATGGCTTCATCGTATGCATTTGTATGTAATGAATTACAGTTATCATAAATAGCATAGAGTGCCTGAAGCGTGGTACGAATATCATTGAAGTCGATCTCCTGCGCATGCAAGGAACGACCACTGGTTTGAATATGGTACTTCAATTTCTGGCTGCGCTCATTGCCTTTGTATTTATTCTTCATGGCTTTGGCCCAGATGCGGCGGGCCACACGGCCGATCACACTGTACTCAGGATCCATACCATTGCTGAAGAAGAAAGAAAGGTTGGGTGCAAAATCATCGATATGCATTCCACGGCTGAGGTAATACTCCACATAAGTGAAACCATTTGCCAATGTAAATGCCAGCTGTGTTACAGGATTAGCGCCGGCTTCTGCAATATGATATCCGCTGATGCTTACGCTGTAAAAATTCTGCACCTTATGATCTATAAAATACTGTTGCACATCACCCATCAGCTTCAATGCAAATTCTGTGGAGAATATACAAGTATTTTGTGCCTGGTCTTCTTTTAAGATATCAGCTTGAACTGTTCCTCTTACTGTACTGAGTGCTTTCGCTTTTATTTGTGTATAAACATCAGCCGGCAAAACATCTTTACCAC
>CBFGLL010000401.1:0-2460 GCA_965649585.1 uncultured Chitinophagaceae bacterium
TAACAGGATTGAACGCTCATGCTGTGAGATATTCGGCAATCGTTCATGCTTTAAACTAACTGCCTTGAAAGTCCTTATTCTTGTACCAGGCCCCGAAAATACTTTACCCAGCCAACGCTTCCGGGTTGAGCAATACCTTAATCATAATGATGGTACCAGGGTAGAATTTGTGTTGAGCTCATTCTACTTTTTATGGGTATGGAAAATCTTATACAAAAAGGGATATGTTGCCCAAAAGTTGTTGGGGATAGTGCTGGGATTTATCAAAAGATTCTTTTGCCTCTTTACACTTGGCAAGTATGATTTCATTTATATACATCGTGAAGTAGCACCCGTGGGTCCACCGGTTTTTGAATGGATCATCGCTCATATCTGGCGTAAGCCAATCATTTACGATTTTGATGATGCCATCTGGGTAAATGCATCTTCTGCCAGCAACCCCATGGCTGCTCATGTAAAGTGTGCCTGGAAGGTAAAGCACATCTGCAAATGGAGTTATATTATTACAGTCGGCAACAGTTACCTCGCAGATTTTGCCCGCCAGTATAATGAAGATGTAAGAATTATTCCCACAGTAGTAAACACAGAGAATCGTCACAAATATCTCCAGCAAATTCACGATGGAATTCAAACCATTGGTTGGACGGGAACCTTTACCAACTTCGACCAGTTTGAAATAATTGAGGAGGCTATTGTTAAACTTCAGCGTTCGCATAAATTCCGCCTGCAGATCATCGCTGACAAAGACCCGGGATTCAAGAATTTTTCATACGAATTCATGCCCTGGAGAGAAGAATCGGAAATTGCTGACCTTTTACAATTTGATATTGGTATAATGCCTTTAAAAGAAAGCACTATTCAACTTGGTAAATGTGCTTTTAAAGCTATTCAATATATGAGCCTGGGCATACCTGCTGTTGTAAGCCCGGTAGGTGCTAACTGCCAGGTTGTTGAGAATGGCGTTACCGGGGTATGGGCCCAAAACGCACAAGATTGGTACCAGCAACTAGAAGCACTGCTGCTGAATAAACAAATGAGATCTGAAATGGGTAAAGCTGCCCGGGGCAGGGTAATCAACAAATACTCGGTAGTGGCAACACACAATAATTTTATCCAGTTGTTCAGCAATCCGCAACCGGCTTTCAACTTCAAACTTACCAGTTGGACTTCCAGGTTAAATGTATTGTGGCCATTTGCAAGATACAGGCAGGCCTTAACTCCTTAAATAATGTGAAATAAGATAGGAAGAAAGTGGAACCTCATGGTCCACTTTTTTTATGCTTGCTGCATCCAGCGTGCATACCACATCTGGAAACAAAGAATAAACCAAAGCTTTTCCGACCTTTCCACTTTGCCCCCGTAAAATTCGGTTTTCAATTTGCTGATGGCCTCCCTGTTAAAGATCCCTTGTTGTTGCAGCAGGTTGTCGGCAAGAAATTCATTCACCAGTGGCTTCAGATCATTCATCAACCATTGTGCAAGCGGAATTGCAAATCCCATCTTTGGCCTGTCCATCATTTTAGCTGGTATGTGCTTATGTACGATTTCCTTTAAGATAAATTTCTTAACACCGTTATTGTATTTATATTGCTGTGGCAGCCTGGCTGCCCACTCAATGATGCGCTGATCTAAAAATGGTTCCCGGCCTTCGAGACTCACACTCATTCCTGCCCTGTCAACTTTCTGCAACACATCATCTACCAGGTAGGTTTGATAATCTACCGCCATCATGGAATGGAGTACTGAATAATACGCCGGCTTTAGTTCTTTGCTGCTAAAGGATGTACTCAGCTGGTTCCAGGGCTGTTTCAAAAAATTATTTATTTCCTTTTCATTCATGAAGCGGGCAGCATTCAACATTAGGTTGTCGCCTGCCGGGTCTTTAAAAAAGGACTTGATTTTTTCATAACGCTGGGGAAACATATATTTTTTATTCAGAACCGGGATGGATGATGCCGGAACGGCATCCATGAGAGCGCCGGTAATTTTTCTCACCCCGCCCGGGATCTTGTTCAGCAGGTTTCCATATTTAATCAGTTGTTCGTACCGGTTATAACCGGCAAAAACTTCATCGCCTGCGTCGGCGGATAATGCCACTGTTACTTTTTCATTTGCCAGCCTGCTCACCAGGGTAGTAGGAATGGCGCTACTGTCGGCGAATGGTTCATCGTAATAAAAAGGGAGATCGGGTATGAGATTTAAAGCATCCTCCTGTGTACAATAATATTCGGTATGATCAGTACCCAGGTGGGCGGCCACGGCTTTTGCATAAGGTGCTTCATCCAGTGCGCTGTCTTTAAAACCGATGCTAAAGGTTTTAATCTTCTCCGTATTGTTTTTCTGAAGCAGGGCCGTAACGCAACTACTATCATAACCTCCGCTAAGAAACACTCCCACCGGCACATCGCTTACCATCCTGTACTGAAAAGCATTGCTTAGCAATCGTTCTGTTTCTTCCAC
>CBFGLL010000402.1:0-2433 GCA_965649585.1 uncultured Chitinophagaceae bacterium
GGCATCACCCGGCATTCGCACAACAGCCATAAATATCTTTTTTTCGGGGAGATGTTTAAAACTTCTGAAACCTTTTGGCCCATGTTGAAAAACGCCGGCCGGTTGATACCAGGTATTGCAGGAGTATAAATTTCCTTTGCTGTCCCATGCCTGCCTGAAAAAATATGCTGCATCGGGGAAGTCCCATTCAAACGGCAATTTTTGCGGAACAGGTTCTATCCATTCCATCATCTCTGCAATAAAATTTCCCCTGTAGCGGTACGACTCAAAATTCAGGGCCTTAAGGTTCATGCGCAGTAAGCCCTGTGCATTTAAACTAAGCCACAATACATCCGACCTGTCGATAAACGTAGAGCTGATGCGGGCTGGCGCACCGGTGTGTTCCCAAAGCAGTTGTAACTTCTCATCATCAACCAACCTGTAGATCCGGCCATAATATTCAAAATACACCCGCCCCAGTGCATCTACCTGCAAACCATTGTGTCCCAGGATGGCGCCAGGTTTAGGCGTTGGCAGTGTAATTATTTTGCTCGATCTCCGGTTGATATCCAGCAGGTATAGTTTATCTTTTTCAAGCATTGCTACTTTGTTGCCGGGGTAGCTTACGATCGAAAATTTTTCGCCGAAAGGATCGCCCTCTAAGCTGGTATATCCGTGTTTTAAATGTGTTTTAAAAGCTATCCACTCAAATTTTTCCTGGGCAGTATCACTCACCTGTACGCCATTTTCATTCACCAGGTAAATACGACCATCAGGCGCCTGGGTGATGGCACTCACCGTATCATTTTTTAATTTTCCATTTGCCCTGTTGGCATAAGTGAGTTTACCTGTAATGCTGTTGATCCAGCCAATACCTTTTGACTCACCTGTTGTAAAAAACCAGTTATAAGTATCATACCCAAAGCGGTAAGATTGCCAACGGATGCCCGGCAGTCTTGCTAATTGCTGCCGCACATTATTGGGCGTGGTTTTAAAAGTTCTCAGGTTAAATTCCGCTGCCTGCGTGGGGCTGTAATAGAGGGTGATAATATTTTTGTGCAATTTGCCGAGACCATTGAGTGTGTTGCTGGCAAGGCCGCTACTATCTTTAGGGTTGTAACGAAATGTTCTGAACACACGGCCATCGTACCTGCAAAAACCATCGAGTGTGCTAAGCCAGATAAAGCCATCATCATCCTGCACAATACCGGTAACATAACTCTGCGGTAAACCATCTTCCACGCCAAAATGTTGCTCATTGGTAAACAGGCGCTGCTGTGCATGCGTGGATATACCTATCATTAACCATAGGATCAATTGCGATAAGCGCACAGAAAAAAGCCAGGGGATGGGACGTCTCTGTTGTTTCAATTTGCCAGTGAGTTACCAAGGTATAATAAAAATGAAAGATACGTTTTTTGCGGCAGGTCCCAAATTGTGGGGACGGTATAGATTCGCAAGTTACTAAATGGCGGAAGATTTGTATGACTATTGTTTTATTTTATCGCCCAGGAATTTGCCAGCTTCCCATGTTTTGTATGATATGAGTTCTCCTGATTCGTTCCAGCGTTTTTCGACGCTAACGTCTCCCTTTTTATAATAAAACATTTCAGATTTAATTGCAGCATTTTTAAAATATTCCACACAGTGGGTGGAATCCCTTTTACCATTTCCCCAACTTTCACGTTGTAATTCCCCAGTGAAGTAATATTCAACTGAATGTGAGCTATTATCCGAGGTATCTGTCCAGGTTTCTGATTTCTTCTGAACCCGGAACAAGATGGAATCTTTGTCTGCAAGTTCTTCTGTTTCTAAATGCATTCTTCGGGTAAAGGCACTGGTATCATGCCAAAATACCGAATGAACAAGCTTGCCATTTTGATATTCTAATTCATAATAAAGCTGTCCATGATTAAAATACATTAGGCTTTTTCCCTGTGCAACTCCGTTATTGTAAAACGCTGATTGCATTACTGTACCGTTTGGATAAAATGTTTCCTGTTTTCCATGCAATTTTCCATTGTACAACTGCTCCACCCCGGAAATATTACCACCAGGAAAGTAGCTGATAATTTTACCATCAGGAATTAATCTTGCCGGTAAACCGGCCATGGATCTTAATTTATTTAAGGATTGATAACTGTGGTAAAATCCACCAATTCGTGCGTAATCATAATCTTTAATTGCAAAGCTGGGTGTACATGCCCCCACCTGCATCATATTTTTTTTGCCCTTTTTTCCAAAAAAAACCCATTCGGTGTTTTGGGAAATACCCATATCGCAAGAACTGGAAACACCCCATTCTAAAATGATTTGTTCCTTGTCACCCTTGTATAATTCAACTATTTCTATGAAAACCTTTGAATGATTTTTCAAATAGTTAGGATGAGTTAACAGGGACGTGTCACTCTTATCTAAGGATTCTTTCTTCATAACCCTGACATGGGCAATAAA
>CBFGLL010000403.1:0-2426 GCA_965649585.1 uncultured Chitinophagaceae bacterium
CCTGTATGTAAAAAAAGAATTTCAGCCGCTGGAGCCCCTTGTGGTGAGTTGGGGATACAATGCACTATTCCCATCTTCATCTACATTTTTAGATTACCACCAGATGAATGGCACCAGGGATTACTCCGCATTTCTCACCATACCCGCTGCTATTGAATTTATGCAGGAGCAAAACTGGTGGCAGGTAGCTTCCGGTTGTCGTGCGCTGGTAAAAGCCAATGCGCAAAGACATAACGAAATACTCGGTGCAGCGCCACTTTCCCCGCTCTCAGATGAGTTTGTTTTACAGATGTACAGCGCCCGCATTAAGAGCAGCCAGCCCGAACAATTGCACAAAATGCTGGTGGAAAAATATAAGATCCAAATACCCGTAATGCGCCACGGCGATAAAGTATTCCTGCGGTATAGCATTAATGCATTTAACGAACAGGCAGACCTGGATAAATTGTTTGAGGTAGTGCAGAAGATAAAAAAGGAAACAGGACTGATAGAGTAGGAAGCCTATGCGCTCTGACCAGATTACACAGGTTGTTGTTGCTGATTTGTGCTAACCTCATAAGCCCTACCCACTCAATATTTCCATGGCTGATTAATTTTAAAAACGATATTTTATGACGAGGAATAGTTTTGTCAGAATATTTGTGACAGCGGGGTCATTGTTAGCCTTACCGATGGGGCTTGCGGCAAAATCATTCAATAGATTCAGGATAAACAAGGGCATTAAAGTAGATGCGGGAAAAGATCGGTTTGATGCACCACTTCCCGTTCATGACGGGGATGTTTTTTATTGCAAGGTATCATCAAAAGATACAGACGGTGACCTATACATTTTTGAATCTACCAGGGCTAAGAAAGGTGGCCCGCCACTTCATTATCATTTTGACCAGGATGAGTGGTGGTATATACTGGAGGGAGAATTTTTATTTAAAGTGGGGGACCAGACTTTTACTGCTACAAAGGGCGATAGTGTTTTTGGACCGAGGATGATTCCACATGCATTTGCAAAAATAAATGAAGGACCTTCCAGGTTATTAATGGCATTTCAACCGGCAGGTAAAATGGAAGAACATTTTAAAGCAGTAAGCAAAGGGGTTTATTCTAAAATGACTAAATAAGAGAGAGATCAATTTCAACAAGGCAACGGCTTTAAAGTAGTGGGGCCGGCCCTTACTTATAATAATATCGAATAAAGTGGAGCTGGTAACTTTTTATATTAAAAACGAACATGTCCATTATCAAATAATACATAGGCAACCACAGCCTTTAAAGGGCGCAATATCCCACCTACCGTCTGCAAATCACCCCTCTTCGAAAGCCTGCTAACCTGAACTGAATTTTCATATTTATAAAAATTTCCATAGATTAGTTGTTTAGCACGGGCAAGCCGAAAACCGATTAAGAGTAGGCACCAAAACAACACAAATGAAAAAAGCGTTCTTTGTAATGGCAGCAATTATTACTGTAGTTGGCTCCATCACGTTTTACTCCTGCGCTACCGATCAATCAAAAGCTGCCGGTTCCGACAGCAGCAGCGTGGTAGCAAACAAACCCGAAGATGCGATAAAAAAAGGTGAACACCTGGTGGCGATCATGGGTTGCCAGGATTGCCATTCCCCCAAAAAAATGGGTGCAAACGGGCCGGAAATAATTGCAGAAACCATGTTATCTGGTTATCCTGCAGACAGGCCTGTTGTAAAGTTTGACAGCAAAATGATAAAAGAAGGATTCGGTATGTTTTATCCAGACCTTACCGCTGCAGCAGGTCCATGGGGTGTATCATTTGCCGCCAACCTTACACCTGATAGTACAGGTATTGGCAACTGGACTGAAGATCAATTTAAAATTGCCCTCACACAGGGAAAGTCGAAGGGACTGCCCGCAGCACGTAATTTATTGCCACCAATGCCCTGGCCTAATTATGCGAATCTAACGGATGAGGAAGTGCATGCAATTTTTTCATACTTAAAAAGCATAAAGCCGGTGAACAACATTGTGCCGCAGCCGGTAACTCCTGATAAAATGTAGTGAGAAAACAGTGCAAAAAAATCCCGCCATAACAGCGGGATCTTTTTTGTGTTTGTAATAAAATATTTTAACCCTCTGCAGCAAGATACTGCGCATACGCATAACCTTCTTCGCCATCGTCGGTGCGCACCAGCCACCATTGGTCGTTGCTTTTATTCACCAAAGTTATTACTTCGCCGTGGGCAGCTTTGCCCACGATAGGCTGATCGGTGCCCGGGCCTTTTCTAATGTTGAGGTTAGATGATTCTGTTACCACTTTTACCTTGCTCACATTTGCATCCATTGCCACTTTTACATCCAATACCAGGTCGCCTGAAAGATAGTTAGGATCAATACGATCATATATCTGCCATAACTGGTCTTTGGCAGCACCGGTTGGCGCTGTGCCATCCACATACAAT
>CBFGLL010000404.1:0-2424 GCA_965649585.1 uncultured Chitinophagaceae bacterium
GGGCCTGCCTGCACGCATTTGCTGGCTGGGGCAGGGCGAAAGGGAAAAAGCAGGGCTTGCGTTCAATGAACTTGTTCGTTCGGGAAAAGTAAAAGCACCGATCGTTATTGGAAGAGACCATTTAGATACCGGTTCTGTGGCTTCACCCAATCGTGAAACCGAAGCCATGCTCGATGGAAGTGATGCTGTGGCAGACTGGCCATTGCTGAATGCATTGGTTAATACAGCGGGCGGTGCCAGCTGGGTGAGCCTGCATCATGGAGGTGGAGTAGGAATGGGTTATAGCATCCACGCCGGAATGGTGATAGTGGCTGATGGAAGCGATGATGCAGAACAAAGACTTGCCAGAGTACTTCGCAATGACCCGGGTATGGGTGTAATAAGGCATGCAGATGCGGGTTATGAGCTGGCGAAGGAAACGGCCATGGTCCATGGTCTTGATATCGGTCAGCAATTGAAATAGCGAAGAGAAACAACACATTTACGGTTTTTCTCCGGATGCTATTATCATTTCACAAGGTCCGTTGAATTCGCCCGCAGTTTCAAACTGTTTCAGTTCATTTTCTATTTCCTGCCATACCGATTGTCTTTCATCCTCGGTAAGGCCGCTCATCATTTGGTGTAATGCACCAAATGATTCTTTTTCAAACTGCACGCAATCTCGTGCTGAAGACATTTTTACTGGTGCATCCGTTTTTTGGGATTGCACATTGATGAAACCAGCATCGGCAAATGCTTTTTCAATTACACCCTCTGCACCCAGGCTAAAAGGGCCCGGCTGCCCTGGTAGCGGAGGCGGAAGTTTTGCCCTGCTTCGAATGATAGAAACTGGAATAGAGAAGAATTTGTTTTTGTCTGCGGTGGAATATACAATGGCAGCCAGTTTGCCTCCCGGCTTCAGAACCCGAAGCATTTCCTTAAGCGCCTTTTGCTGATCAGGGAAATAGATAAGGCCAACCCTTGAGATTACAGCATCAAAACTTTCATCATCCAGTTCCAGGATTTCCCCATCCATCACTTTAGTCTCAATATTAGTCATGCCCTCATCTGTGGCCATTTTTTTCGCAAAGTCCAGAATGTTGGAGGAAATATCTGTTGCTAACACATAGCCATTTTTACCCGCCTTTTTTGCGGCAGCAATTGATTGTTCACCTGCACCCGCAGCAATATCCAATACCCTTGATCCTGGCTTTATGCCTGCCATTTCCAGCATCTTTTCGGTAGAATCACCCAGCCACCTGTTGAGGGCCGGGCTCCAGCGATACCAGGCTTCAGCAGCGGTCTGCCACTGGTCTCGGGTGCTGCTCTTGTATTTAACCGGGTCGAATTGTGGAGTTCGAGTTTCCATTGTCTATGATTTATTTGTGTTGCGTATGTTGTTGGATTAAACTTTAAATATTATGATGCTCAAAGCTACCAGGTTGCAATAGGATTTTCATTTAAATTGATGGAAGGGTAATTGTCATTTAGGGAAGGGCATCTAAAAGGCAGCCGCAGGATGGGAACAATTCTATAAAAATATAGATCTCCGCTATTTTTACAAGCTATTTTTATGCGTTATTATAAATTGCAGCCAGCAAATGATTTCATTTATCAAAAGATATCGATCTGTTCTGTTGTATTCGTTTTGCCTGGCCGTATTGTTCCTGGCATTAAGATTTTTGGAATATCGTTTATTAATCATTGATTATAGCATTGAGATCTATGCCGGGGCTATTGCCCTGTTATTTTTACTAGTCGGCGTCTGGCTGGCAAAAAAACTCACACCCGTAAAAAAAGAGATCAGCATTTTGGAAAAAGAAGTACTGGTACATGTGCCCAAAGAAGACTTTGTGTTTAATGAAAATAAAATGCAGGAGCTCGATATCAGCCAGCGGGAACTGGAAGTATTGCAACTCGCTGCAAAAGGCCTCAGTAACCAGGAGATAGCCAACCAGCTTTTTTTATCGCTTAGCACCGTGAAAACCCATATGAGTAACCTGTTCTTTAAACTGGATGTCACCCGCCGCACACAGGCCGTGGAGAAGGGCCGGCAGCTGCAGCTGATTCCCTGAATCCAATCGTACTTTAGTAGGAATACTTCTTATTCTCCCTAAATTCATACTTTAGTATTAGCCATTTTTAGCTTCAGCTGTGCATATTTGTGCCTCAACCAAAATCAACATTTCATGAAAAGTATTATCATTCGTTATTCTCTCTTCGGCGGTGCAATCGTTGCTGCCATGCTCGTTGGTGGAGCCGTTTATTGCTACAGCACCGGCAGGTTTGAAGGGAGCATGGTATTGGGCTTTGCCTCCATGTTGCTGGCTTTCTCTTTTATATTTGTTGCTGTTAAAACACAAAGGGATAAGTTTCAGGGTGGCAGCATCAGTTTTGGGCAGGCCTTCAAAACTGGTCTTACCATCGCCTTCATCACTTCTACCA
>CBFGLL010000405.1:0-2420 GCA_965649585.1 uncultured Chitinophagaceae bacterium
TATTGGTCAAAGCCAGCGTATGAACGCTACTTTCACCGGCAGCAGGTCTGGGTTTAATTAATAGCTCATTATAATATTAGTCAAGAAAGCGCCTCTCAAGGGCGCTTTCCTTTTTTACCAGGGTTTACCGTCTTCCCGATTACGAAAATTGATTTACTATTCATTTATTATTTTTGGGGTTCATATGCTGATGAAGTCGAACATAACAAAATCAATGATTGCATTCCTTATGTGCAGTGTATTGCTGTTTGCCATCACTCCCAAGCGCACTGTTCATGAAATTTTTGGTTGTCATAATTCAGCTGAAACAAAAACAGGGCGTTCAGCATCTCATCACACCCAGTTTAATACAGACGGCTTTCATTGCAGCTGCGAGCAAACCGAATTTCAACCAGGGTTTGTACTTCCATCCCTGACAGAACTTCCTGCTGTTCCGTTTGTGTTCCAGCTGGCGGATGATCATTCACTTCCAGCTTCGTTGTTTTCAATACCTGGCAGAATTGTTTCGTTGCGTGGGCCCCCTGCCCTTTGTTGATAATGACGCAACCACTGTCAAATTAAATTCGACAGTATTTTTCAATTCTAATATTTGCGATGAAACATATTTTCACGGCGGTACTGCTGTTATTTGGTGCTACGGCATTTGCACAAACATGTGATATTACCCTACATGGACACGTGGAAGATCCCGATACAAGGGAAAAACTCAAAGGAGCTACGGTCATTCTGCGGGAACTCAATAAAGAGATCATTACCGATGCGCAGGGTGATTTTGAATTTAAAGGGCTCTGTGCGGGCGACTATACCATATCCATCACCCACGTAGGATGCGATCCTATTACTGAAACTATCCGCCTCACAAAAAGCAGGCATATTGACTTTGATATGCCGCACCAAAAAAATACGCTCAGCGAGGTAGTAGTAAGCGGTAAAAAAGAAATACAGGTGGGTGGTTCAAAAAAAGAACTCAGCGGCAGGGAACTGGAACAAACAAAGGGACAAAACCTCGCAGAAGCGTTGAGTCGTATGAACGGTGTTACATTGCTTCAAACCGGCTCCACAATTTCTAAACCTGTAATTCACGGCCTGCATAGCAACCGGATATTAACCATCAATAATGGTGTAAGGCAGGAAGGTCAGCAGTGGGGAAATGAGCACGCCCCCGAGATAGATCCGTTTATTGCAGGAAGGCTTGAAGTGATAAAAGGCGTGGATGAATTAAAATATGGATCCGATGCCATTGGAGGCGTGGTGTTAGTAGAACCTAAGCCCCTGCTGGCAACACCGGGTTACCGGGCAGAATTTAATGCGGGCTATTTTTCCAACAACAGGCAATGGATAGGCTCTAGTATGTATGAATTTCATCCTCACAAGCTGCATGAATTTAGTTTCCGCATCCAGGGCACGTACAAACGTGGGGCTAATGCCAACACGCCGGATTACCGGTTAAACAACACCGGCAGCGAAGAAAAAAACTTTTCCTTAACTGCGGGATGGAAAAAACACGCTTTCAGCACTGAAGCTTTTTATAGTTTTTTTGATACAAAGCTTGGCATATTTGAAGGATCGCATATCGGTAACCGCACTTATTTTGATAGCGCTATCAAAAACAACCGTCCTGACCCGGTTTTCACCGGGGAGAACATGTACAGTATAGGAAGACCTTATCAAAAAGTGCAGCACCACCTGGTAAAATCAAAATCGAACCTGCAGAAAGGAAAAAATAAATTCTCCATGCAGCTGTCTCTGCAACAAAACTACCGGGAAGAATATGACATTGTGAGAAGCAGCAGCAGGACGGGTCCGCAACACAACCTTGCTATATCCAGCATCAGCGAAGAGCTGAGCTGGGAGCATAAACCCAACAACTCCTTTACACACCTTTTTTCCGCCAATGCCATGCAACAGGAGAATAAATATGCCGGGCGCTACTTTATCCCTGCATACAAAGCATATTACTTCGGCGGTTATTACATCGGTAAATTCAGCAAACAAAAATGGGATCTGCAAGCCGGCATTCGTTACGATAACAAGAACCTGTACACGAAACGGATCTTATCTGGTGGCGAGGAATTTGATGAGTTTGGATTTAATTTTTCAACCTGGGCGCTCTCGGCCAATGCAGGTTATAAAATAACAAAAGGACTAAAGACTAATCTCAACTTTGGACTGTCATCCCGGGCTCCCCAACCGAATGAGTTATTAAGCAATGGCATTCATCATGGTACTTCCACCTACGAGGTCGGCAATAAAGACCTGGCTATTGAGCGGTCGTTCAACATCAACTGGGGCAATACATTTGAAAGCCGTGATAAAAAATTCACGGCGCAGTTAAACCTGTACCGCAATCAGATCAACAACTTCATTTACCTGCAACCTGTACCGGGATCTCCTGTTCAAACAATCTCCGGCATTTACCT
>CBFGLL010000406.1:0-2415 GCA_965649585.1 uncultured Chitinophagaceae bacterium
CTATATCGCAAAGCCCAGGAAGTACAAGTAGTATTTTTATCCCGAACCTGCAGGAGTTACTTATGACGCATCCCATTGTTCAGCAGATCCGAAAAAATTAATGGACAACTTCTACATACCATATGAACAAAAACTGCATCGGCCACCAGATTTCCGGGTGAAATACAGGTTTTATACCGAAGAAGAAGGTGGAAGGAAAACAATGCCCTACCAGGGTTACAGGTGCGACTTTTGGTATTACCACGAATTACAACCCAACCCACATTCTATCTACATGATATGGCCTGAGTTTGAGGACACTAATGGAAAAATTATAACAGATACAACGCAACCAATCTCCAGAACCGGAACAGCCTCTATGTTAATAATAATGCCCCCCATGCGGGCATTGCACCGGGAAAGGATTACTCCAGGATTGACAGGATATTTTATGGAAGGACGACGAATTGCCGAATGCACCGTTATTGAAATCCTAGGATTAAAAACCAATCCTCTTGGTGAGCATCCTTTGCAGAAACAGAAATCTAAACCATGGTGGAGGTTTTAGTAAATTTAATTGTAAACTCAAATCAGAATGAACATCAACGGCACCTGGCAGGGTGAATATATTTATGAGAAGATTATCCCGAACAATTGATCGGTAAAGCCGTTGCCTTTACAGTTCGTCTTACAACCAATGGCAGTGAAATCGATGGCACTTTCACTGACGAAGAAACTTTAGACATATTTCCGGATGGCGGTATACTTGTGGGAGTGACCGAGAATAATTATATCAGCCTCACCAAGCAATATCCATGCTATTGGGAAATTGATGAAGAAGGGAACAAATATTATGAACTAGAAACGCCGTCTCATTTCATCATGTATGAAGGTTACTTTAACAACGATAAATTTGAAGGTAACTGGGAGGTACCGATGTATGAAATGGATGTTGAAATAGAAAGCATTTACCATTACGAGCATATCGGCGGCAGCAGCACCTGGTGGATGAAAAGAAAAGATTAGTTGTCAAAACACCGGATACAATCCGGCAGATCATATAGACACAAGTGAGCCGCTAAAGCGGAACACTTGCGCCAGTGGGCAGTGGATTAACAATAAAAAAGAAGGAAAGGGAGAATTCAGGTACACTAATGGCGAAACGTATAATGGAGAATGGGTGGATAATAAAAGACATGGAAAAGGTATCATAACCTCGGCGAGTGGAAAAAAAACGAAGGTTATTTGCGAATACGATACCTGCAATCCAGTAGATTAACAGCGTGCATAAATGTGGACAATGTTTAATAATAGACCCCGTTTGCATCCTCCAGGTTTTTCTCTCTCCAGGTCCAAACTATTTTTCAGCATCTATCTCCTTATCTTTATTTTCGCCCAACAAAACTTAACCTTATGAAAACGTTACTCGTTTTTATCACAGCATTTTTCTCCCATTGCTGCATGGCGCAGCAAGCTGCATTGATAGCTGTACCCGGCACCAAATGCAGCCTGGTACCACCCACCGGTTTTGTACCTGCTACCAACTTTGCCGGTTTTCAACACAGTGCTTTGGGTGCTTCTATCATGATCACAGAAATTACTGCACCGTATGAGGCACTTGTAAAAAGTTTTACCAAAGAGGCATTGGCAGCAAAGGGCATGACGCTCATCAAAAATGAAACCGTAGATTTTAAACAGGGTAAAGCCACCCTTGTGCAGGTAACGCAGGAAGCAGCGGGGGCTACTTATAAAAAGCTGATGTTGTTATTTAAACAGAATGACCAAACGGTAATGGTAAATGGTATTTTTCCCGTAGCGTCTGATGCCATTGAAGCTGATATGAAAACCGCCCTGTTTTCTACGGTGTACAATGCAGCACAGGATGACGATCCCCTGGCGGCTGCCAGCTTTATAATTAATACAGCGGGCACAGATTTTGAGGCCACTAAGTTCATCAGCGGAAGCCTGATGTACACCACGGATGGAATGATACCTACGCAGCGGCCCATTTTTATGGTAGCCCCTTCTTTGCAAAACATACCGGCGGCCAGCCAGCGACAATATGCTGAGCAGCGTCTCCGCAAATTACCCGGTGCAGAAAACGCCGTTATAAAACAAACAACCGCCATCAGCATCGATGGCCTCAACGGTTATGAAATTATTGCCGATAGTAAAACAAAAGAGGGCAAGGCCCAGCTCACTTACCAGGTAATGATATACGATAGCCAGGGCGCTTATTTTGTGATAGTGGGCCAGGCGGCAGAAGAAACAGGTAAGTACCTGCAACAGTTTCAGCAACTGGCTAAAACGTTTAAACGGAAATAGGTGGAACTGGTTCTTCTGACAAGAACCACGGCGATCGTTTAAACGGAAATAGGTGGAGGTAATGATATACGATAGCCAGGGCGCTTATTTTGTGATAGTGGGCCAGGCGGC
>CBFGLL010000407.1:0-2411 GCA_965649585.1 uncultured Chitinophagaceae bacterium
GGCGACAACAGTACATTCAATGGACAGCAGCCTCCACCGCATGCTTATGCTAACCCAGGAACCTATAATGTAGTACTCACAGCAACGAATAATATCGGGTGTATAAACGATTCCATGAAAATAATAACTGTAGTAGATACCGTCACAGTAAGGTTTACAGGTTTAAACAGTCAATACTGCACGGGTGATCAAGTAAACTTAAGTACAAACATTGTAGGTGCTAACGTGGTATCCTATAACTGGAATAATGGTAATGGTATCATTACAACCAACCAGCCTACCATCAATTACCCTTACAACAACGAGGGCGCTTACACTGTTACCCTAACTGCAACCGATCGTTATTGTGGTAGCTCCGATTATTCAGAAACAACGCAGGTATATAAATTGCCGGTTTTTAGTTTGGGAAATGATTTAAAACTTTGTCCCGGTATGCAAACTACCATTGGCGTGGCACCTGTGACTGGTTATACTTATTCATGGAGCAATGGGGCTACCACTTCGCAGATATTGAGTGCACCGGTAACAACAAGTTATACGCTCACCTGTGATAATAACGGGTGTGTGGCAACTGATGATATCACCGTTACGGTAATGGATCATTGTCTTATAAAAGTGCCGGGGGCGTTTACGCCCAACAATGATGGCTTAAATGATATTTTAAAAGCGATCAATGCTGATCTTGCCGGGGACTTTTTATTCCAGGTGTATAACAGGTTTGGCCAACTGGTATTTAGTACAAGAGTGCCAACGAGTGGTTGGGATGGAACATTTAAGGGCATCGCCGCATCTGCCGGCACCTATGTTTGGCAGTTGAGTTATACGCATCCCACGAGCGGGCAAAAAGTCTATGAAAAAGGAACCAGTATTTTAATAAGGTAAATGTTTTTACAACTCCTGTAATAAAGAACCTGTGCTGCCGATGCTGAGCTGGTGAATGATCCCGCATTTTAGTGCATAGTTATTTTTTTGATGTCCTACAGGGAAATCAAAACATACCGGGTAGTTAAATTCTTTTATTTTATCAGTTACGATTTCACCAACCGAATAGCCAAATTCATCACCGGGATCATCGGGCTTTATCCTGAAGCCGCCAACGATGAGTGCTGCCAGTTTATTTAGTTTGCCAGAACGCTTCAGGCTCCAGAACATACGATCGATGCTGTAGAGTTTTTCCATGGTATCTTCAACAAACAGGATCTTTCCATCGGTATTGATGTCTGACGCACTGCCGGTAAGGCTTTCGATGGTTTTTAAATTTCCTCCCAGCAACTGGCCGCTTGCCACACCGGCACGATTAAATGCATGGGGCGCAGCGATGTATTTCATTTTTTCTCCTGCCAGGCATTGGCGAATACTCTCTATTGTTTCAATTTGAACAGCATCAGCCTTGCTCCAGTCATCGGGAAAGCTGTTGCACATTTTTGAATGAATGCTGGCGATATTGAAATTGTTGTGGATATGGCTGTGGAGCACAGTGATATCGCTAAATCCAATGATCCACTTCGGATTTTTTGAAAAGTTGGAAAAGTTAAGTCCGTCGATAATTCTAACCCCACCATAGCCGCCACGGGCACAGAGTATGGCTTTGATGGAGGTATCATCCAGCATTTGTTGCAGATCGGCCAACCGTTCGGCATCGGTGCCCCCAAAACTGTAAGCTCTTTTGCCGATTGTATCTCCCAGTTTTACATTAAATCCCCAATCTTTTAATTTTTGTACGGCAGATTGTACATCCGGTATGCTGATAAAGCCGGCGGGACTTGTGATTCCCACCAGGTCGCCTTTTTTTAAATAAGGTGGAATTAATGCCGTGGGAGCGGGCACAAGCCCCGCTGAAATAGAACCTGCAGCCAGCGCTGCAACACCAAAAGATGAGATAAAATCCTTACGCTTCATGAATTCAATTTAGGCAAATTTCGGTATTGGGGCGGCATTGGTTATTTTTGCGGATTATTGTTGAATAATGATTTGCTGTACAAGAGTGCGACCTGCCTACCGGCAGGCAGGCGCCACCGAAGTAGGGCATTGTACTGCAGCCTGGCACAAAAAATAAAAATGACAGATCCAAAAAGATATTTGATCACATCGGCGCTTCCTTATGCGAATGGGCCCAAACATATTGGTCACCTGGCAGGAGCTTATTTGCCTGCTGATATTTATGTGCGTTATTTAAGAGCGCAAAAAAAAGATGTAGTATATGTATGCGGCAGCGATGAACATGGCGCTGCTATCACTATACAGGCGATGAAGGAAAATACCACGCCGAGTGCCATTGTAGATAAGTATCATGAAATGCTGAAAAGCAATATGGCTGATCTTGGGATTTCATTTGATATTTATCATCGAACCAGCGAACCAATTCACCATGAAACAGCGCAGGAGTTTTTTACTGCCTTAAATGATGCTGG
>CBFGLL010000408.1:0-2410 GCA_965649585.1 uncultured Chitinophagaceae bacterium
TTTACCCTCACCAAGGGCGACCGGGAAGAAAAGATGAAAGCCTTTTCCAAAAAATGGAAGGAAGAAAATCACCAGACCTTTGATGGATTATGGGAAAAGATGAAAAAGGAAATATTTACGAAGCAGGATAATTAATGTAGGATAATTGAAAAAAGCTATATCGGCGATTGTCACCTGGCAATCGCCTTTTTTTGTGCTTTCCACACTCAATCCCCAGCTTCAAGTCCATCCCAAAATCCTTTTCTCAAGGGGAATCCAAAACCTTATTTTTGCTCCCCATGGCTAAGTCAACCGGCGAAACTCCTTTAATGCAGCAACACAATGCCATCAAGGCGAAATACCCTGATGCGATCCTGCTTTTCAGGGTAGGTGATTTTTATGAAACCTTTGGTCAGGATGCCATCATCGCTTCCCAGGTATTAGGCATCACACTTACCAAGAGAAATAATGGAAACGCTGCTTCATCAGAACTGGCAGGTTTTCCGCACCATGCCATGGACACCTACCTGCACAAACTGGTGAAAGCGGGTTACCGGGTGGCCATTTGCGATCAGCTGGAAGATCCCAAACAAGTAAAAGGCATTGTGAAAAGAGGGGTTACAGAATTAGTAACACCCGGTGTAGCAACAGATGATAAATTGCTGGAGCATGGCAGCAATAATTTTTTAGCAGCCCTACATTTTACTGACAACAATATCGGCATTGCCTTTTTAGATATTTCCACGGGTGAGTTTTTTATTGCTGAAGGCGATCGGGAATACACAGATAAATTATTGCAGAGTCTGCAACCCGCAGAAGTGATCTTTCAACGCAATAAACAAAAACTGTTTAAGGAATATTTCGGCACATCCTTTTTTACATACACGCTGGATGAGTGGGTGTTTGCAGACGTGTATGCCGAAGAAAGTTTGCTGAAACATTTCGGCACTCATAGCCTGAAAGGATTCGGCGTAGAGAACATGAAAGATGGCGTGATCGCAAGTGGCGCCATCCTGCATTATTTAAAAGATACAGAACACCCCAACCTGCAGCATATCACTTCCCTGCAGCGGATTAATAAAGAAGAACATTTATGGATGGATCGTTTCACCATCCGCAACCTGGAACTGTTGGGCGAAGGCAACAGCCTTTTTAAAACCATCAACAATACCGTTTCACCAATGGGTGCACGCTTATTAAAAAGATGGATGCTGATGCCGCTCAATAATATTCATTCCATCAATGAAAGACTGGATGCAGTGGAATGGCTGATAAAACAAACAGACACCCGCAATAAAATCGCCCAGCACCTGAAGCAGGCAGGAGATGTGGAAAGGCTGGCTGCAAAAGTGCCTTTAAAGAAAATCAACCCAAGGGAAGTGATGCAGGTGGCAAGAGGATTACAACAAACGGAAGCACTCAAAAATATTTGCGCAGCTTCTGACAATGAATACCTGAAAAGACTGGGAGACTCTTTAAACCCGTGCAGCTTCATCCTTGAAAAAATACTAAAAGAAATAAATGAACACCCGCCTGTAGCGGTGAACAAAGGTGGCTTAATTGCAACGGGTATTCATACTGAATTAGATGAACTACGTTCCATTGCGAGTGGGGGTAAAAATTATTTGCTTGAACTGCAACAGAAGGAAGCGGGTATCACAGGTATTTCTTCTCTTAAAATAAGTTTCAACAATGTATTTGGTTACTACCTCGAAGTAACCAACATACACAAAGAAAAAGTGCCGCCCACCTGGATTCGCAAACAAACCTTAGCAAATGCAGAACGATACATCACGCCTGAGTTAAAAGTTTACGAAGAAAAGATCGTGGGTGCAGAAGATAAGATCCTGCAGATCGAGCAACAACTTTTCCAGGATCTGCTCACAGAGCTGCAGGACTATATTGCTCCCATGCAGGTGAATGGCCACGTGATGGCCGTACTCGATAACCTTTGCTGCTTTGCAAACAACGCATTACAATTTGGTTACAAAAAACCTGAACTGCATGATGGCGATGAATTAAACATTAAAGAAAGTCGCCACCCGGTAATTGAAAGAAATTTACCCACGGGCGAAAAATACATCAGCAATGATATTGTTTTGAATGCCGGCACGCAACAACTAATCATTCTCACCGGGCCCAACATGAGTGGTAAAAGTGCTATCCTTCGCCAGACGGCATTGATCACTTTGCTGGCGCATATGGGAAGTTTTGTTCCTGCCACAGTCGCAAGCATTCCGCTCACCGATAAAATATTTACAAGAGTTGGTGCCAGCGATAACCTCAGCGGCGGCGAAAGTACCTTCATGGTGGAAATGAATGAAACCGCCAGTATCATTAATAATATCAGCAACCCTAGCTTGATTTTATTAGATGAAATCGGAAGAGGAACTTCCACCTACGATGGTATCTCTATTGCATGGAGCATTGC
>CBFGLL010000409.1:0-2389 GCA_965649585.1 uncultured Chitinophagaceae bacterium
AACTATTACAGCCCAGCCGGGTTTGTTAAATATAAACATTTGGAGTTCGCAGGTTTAAAGGGTAGATAAAGCCATGTGCGTAATTAAGGCTACCTTAGGTTGTTGTTGTTTTCCTCATCTGTATAAAAATGAAACTGCCTGCAGCCGGCAATACATTATGCCAGGCAGTACCAGGTGCAGGCCACCGATCACTTAAACACAAACCAGTATACTATAGTAATCCATGAGCTGGACAGTGTAAAGATGAATACGGAAAGTGTTGCTGCCTTGTACAAAATTGTTATGAGGATACAACTGGAAACTTAGCTGGTAGCCGGGTGGATGAAGATACCTGGCGCACAATATAGTTGTTGACCAATGGCTTTCATAAAAAGTTGTTACAAAATTTTAAAATAAAATAATGGTTGAGATTAAAATTTACCGGGAGGCTACTATATCCGACATGCCCCAGATAAGGCAGCTTATATTGCTCTGCCATAAAACTACAACGCCTGAAGCTGCTGAGAAAATGCTGAATGAAAGCCGTAGAATGTGGATCTGCGAAATCGATAACAGGCTGGTTGCTGTGGTACTTGCAGATAACCCGCAAAAGCCCGGGCACTTTGTATTTGTGCACCCAAAGTTCAGCACATCGGGCATCAGTGAAAAGTTGGAAGAAATGGCCATGGATGCACTTTTGGGCAAGACTCAAAAAAATGTACTACCCAAGGCAAAGGAGTAAACATCCGGGGCCTTTGCTTCGTTGCTAACAGATTGGATCGTTTAGTCAGCTGCTGTTCTTATTTATCCAAAGGTTAGCATTACACTTTTTATAGGGGTAATTTGTATACCAAAATTTATAATATGAACAAAGGAATACTCTTACTGGTGCTATAATGCTGTTGTAACAAATTTTTTCGCCTCCATATTATTTAAAAACTAATCATGAATAAATTTTACATCATTGCCCTGCTGGCTATTTCATTTGCTTGTGTAAAGGCCCAGAATGTGGGAATAGGCACCACTACGCCCACGGAAAACCTGGATGTAAATGGCAACATCAACTTAACGGGTACTATAAAAGTAAATGGTACAGATGGCACAGCCAACCAGGTGCTCAAAAAAAACGACCAGGGTGTGATGCTTTGGGGAGATATGAGCGAGTATAAGAACAGGATGGTATATACTTCCAGCAACAGCTTTGTAGTGCCATCGGGTGTTTCCAAAGTAATGGTGGAAGCATGGGGTGGCGGCGGTGGTGGAAATGTATATGGTGGCGGTGGGGGTGGTGGTTTTGTAAAAGCAATATTTACAGTAACTGCCGGTAATACTATCACTATTACGGTAGGCACTGGTGGTGGGGCAGCTATAGATGCTGATGCAAATAATGGCCTTACTACCACTGTGTCTGTTAACAACAATGGCCAGCTTGTAAATGCTTTTGGAGGTTCGGGTGCTGATGCACCTACGGGCGGTCCTGGCAGGGGAGGTACGGCCAATGGCACCAACACAGTGGAATACATTTATCCCATTCAAGGTGAAGATGGACAGTATTCAACAACCGATTTTTTCCAGGCAGCTACCTCCACTTTTATGGAAAGAAGCATTGGTGGAAATGGTGGTGATGCAGGCAATGCTGTAAACAACGGTGGCCAGGGAGCCTACGGTTTGTATTATACACCCTCAACCTATATACGCCGGTCCATTGCCAGAAATGGAAAAGATGGGGGCGGTGGTGGTGGTGGTGGAATAAAAACACTGGGTGGTAACCTAACCTACACGGGCGGTGCGGGCGCATCCGGCATGGTAGCTATTAATTTTTAAGCAGCCCATACATTACCCTCTACGGGTGCGCATCGGTAAAAAAGAATTATCGTGTCCCCCGTGATACATGATTTTGAATAATGATCAATTGCGGGCAGCGGATATTGTTTTTATGAAGAAATGGTAAAAAGCAAACAAAAGAAACGGGAAATAAGCAATTGTATTCGTTTTAAAAAAAGTGCTGCCCAGGGGCGGTTTTTTTTGCGCCAACAGCCGCAAGAGTTACCTGAACGATTTTTAGTAGATTTAAAGCAAGAAATAATCTCCGTTCTGTAAATGAAACAACTATTTTTAGCAGTAATCTTCAGTCAATTCTTTTCCACCTGCATTTTTGCGCAGGAAGCGGGGATTGTAATCGATTCCAACAAACGCATCAGCCTTAAGCAAAATGCTATTATCTCGCAGTTGCTGGTGGGTACATGGAAAGATCAGAATTCTGTGATGACATTTTCGGCAGACGGAACATTTTCAACCGTATTTGATAGCATTAAGCTGGTACAAACGGGCCGTTGGAAAGTGGAACCCCGAAAACTGCTGCTGTATGATGATGATGTGATCGGGCTGTTAAGGATACCCTGGACCTATA
>CBFGLL010000410.1:0-2378 GCA_965649585.1 uncultured Chitinophagaceae bacterium
GTGTTCGTTCTGGCAGGTTCGCACAACTTTTTTGAAGTGTACAATTGATTCCTTCCATAAAATTTAATTGTTTAAAAAATTAAAGAATAGGAATTCCAGTGGATGGATAAATAAATGGTTGTTTAGAGGATTGGGATGTTATGGTTCGTATATAGGAATATAATAAGCAATGGAGGTATGCTCCACAAGTCAGCGCAGGTTAATACGATGGATAAAGAATAATTAATTATTCTTGAGGTATGTAAGAGGTGAAGGCTCTTCCAAGGATATAATAGGAATAAATCCGGCGTAATAATTCAAAAGAAATTAGTTCTGCTCAGAGGTAAATTCGAAAGGATAAGTGGCTAGAAGTTGCTTATTGGAAGGCAAGATATATTGAAATTTCGGAAAATACTATGCTTCACTTTAATTTTTTTTTAACTTTTTTTGAAAAAAGGGAAAAAAACGGCTTTTTAGCAAAAAGACTAACCCATTTGGAGTAGTCTTTTCACATTCAACCCTTTATAAACACAGGTTAATTTATATTTTCAATTACCATGGCACTGGCTCCGCCACCACCATTACAGATACCGGCCGCTCCGTAACGGCCACCCTTCTGTTTCAAAACATTTATAAGTGTAACAATAATCCGGGCTCCGCTGGCACCCAGAGGATGCCCTATGCTCACTGCCCCGCCATGTACATTTACGGTTGCAGGATCCAGTTTCATTCGCCTGCTGTTTTCAATACCCACCACCGAAAAAGCTTCATTCAATTCCCAAAAGGAAATGTCTTCCATTTTTAAGCCGGCCTTTGCTACCGCTTTTGGAACTGCAATGGCCGGTGTAGTGGTAAACCATTCAGGAGCCTGTTCTGCATCAGCATAAGAAACAATTTTTGCGATAGGTTTTAAACCAAGCTCATCTGCTTTTTCTTTACTGATAAGTACCAATGCTGCTGCACCATCATTCATGGTAGATGCATTCGCAGCGGTAACAGATCCTTCTTTTATAAATGCTCCTTTTAATTCCGGTATCTTATCAAACTTTACATTAAAGGGTTCTTCATCTTTTTTAAACAACACAGGTTCTCCCTTGCGCTGCGGAATTTCTACCGGAACAATTTCATTGTCAAATTTTCCTTCATTGCTGGCGGCCTGGCTACGCTTATAACTTTCAATTGCAAATGCATCCTGGTCTTCCCTGCTCACTTTGCATTCGGTTGCACAAAGTTCTGCGGCAAAACCCATCGCCTTTCCATCATACACATCTGTTAATCCATCCTTTGCAAGCCCGTCAATCAAATTGACATTACCATATTTATTACCCCACCGCAGGTTCTCGCTGTAAAATGGCACATTGCTCATACTCTCCATACCACCTGCTACCACGATATCTGCATCACCCAGCATAATAGTTTGTGCGGCTTGCGCAATTGCTTTCATGCCACTGGCACATACTTTATTTACAGTTGTACAATTCACTTCATTTGGCAAGCCTGCAAACTTTGCTGCCTGCCTGGCAGGTGCTTGTCCCAGGTTGGCCTGAATTACGCAACCCATCAACACATCGTTTACCTGTGCTGGTTGAATACCTGCTTTTTCCAATGCGCCTTTAATAGCAATGGCGCCCAGCTTGGTTGCAGAAAAATCTTTTAAACTTCCTCCAAAACTTCCTAAGGGAGTGCGAACTGCAGAAAGTACATACACTTCTTTCATGTGCTTATTTTTTTATGTTGTTATTGGCTGCAAATCTTTCACGATATCGAAAAATGAGTTGATACAAGTAAAGTGGCTAAGGTTGCAGTGTTCTTTTGAATATGGCTTTGTTTTGCGGGGCAAATTTACGCAATAAAAACTGGAATGAATAATGATAGATAAAATGCCATGTTACCGCTACCCTTTCTAAAATTATTAACTTGAAAAGATTATGAAATTAATCTGGAATTATCTTAAACCTTATAAGTGGCTCGCAGTGCTGTCTATGGTACTGGCGGCTATAGCACAGGCACTGGCTTTTTATGATCCCGTGATCTTTGGTAAAATCATCGACCAATACGCATTTAATACAAGCGGAAAATCGGAAGACGAATTGATAAGGGGAATACTCGGGCTGCTCGGCCTGGCTGTACTCGTGGCCATCGGTAGCAAACTTGCAAAAACATTCCAGGATTATGTACTTCGTTTAGTGGTGCAAAAATTTGGTCGTGCAGTGTTTGATGACGGCCTTAAACAAACCCTTCGCCTCTCTTACCAGGAGTATGAGGAACAACGAAGCGGTGAAACATTATCTATCCTGCAAAAGACCCGCAGAGATGTAGAGGGGTTTTTGAGCTCGGCCATCACCATCGTTTTTTCTACGCTGGTAGGTGTAAGTTTTTTAATTTATTATGCTATTACC
>CBFGLL010000411.1:0-2364 GCA_965649585.1 uncultured Chitinophagaceae bacterium
TGGCCATTCCGCTTTTTATGGTAGTGGTTACTTCGATGGCGGCCTCATTGTGGTGGGAGATATCAGTTCTGGCGGTACCCTCATCAATCATGGTGGTTATATAATGGGAGAAATGCGGGCCTATGATCTGCGTGCTACTTACAGTTTAAGAGTTGGCACCTACGCTGCTATTGGTGGTGTGGTAGATTCCAATTATCGGTTAAGGGTTTGGGGCGGCAACAGCCGCTTTGGCGGCGATGCCCAGGTGACGGGCCGCATGGCGATTGGTGGCGATATGGATGACAGCTATCGGTTGAGGGTATGGGATGGCAATAGCCGCTTTGGTGGCAACATGGAGGTAAGCGGGCAGATCAATGCAACCAGTATGAATATTGATGCACTTGCCATTGGCGGCAAAGGTGCAGTAAGGAGCGACGGGCTGAGCCCCCTGCGCATCGGTTTCAATTATAAATACGTGGATGTAGTGATTGCAGGTGGTGCCACCCAGGAATATACGGTGAACATCACAGACTTCGCAGGCGACAACGATGATATCCGGGTGATGGTTTCTCAATTTGAACCCGCTGCAGGCGCAGATCCACTGGCCTTTGAAAGGACCGTCATGAGTGTTACCAATGTGAATGCTACTAATGAAACCTGCAAATTAAAATTACACAATTCTGCAGGCGGTGCACTGCACCTGAAAGGAACTGTGTACCTCACTTGTATTGCTAAAAATTAAAACGATGAATTCTATTATCAACAATTACCGCCTGCTCAACCGGCAAGCGCAATTACTAAACAGGTTTGGTGCGCCAGGCGTATGGCAATTAATTTCACCTTTTAAAAAACACGTTATCATTAGATATGCTGCTTTGCTGCTGCCGCTTTTTTTGCAAGGAGTTACTGTGTATGGCCAGATGGTAGGTATTGGCACCAACACGCCCAGTAAACTTCTGTCAGTGAATGGTACGGTGGTGGTGGATCACGGCAACGCCAACTCGGGGAGTTTAGACAGCGCCAGCCTATTGTTCGGTACAGCTTTCGCCCAGGCAGGCATCAGCAGTAATAAGATCCTGGGATTTCCAAACCAGGGGGGCCTGGACTTCTGGACTAATAGCAGCAAGCGCCTGACCTTGACATTTAGTGGCAATCTTGGTATCAATAATACCAATCCAACACGGCGATTACAGGTGGGCGGCGACAGTTATGTATCTGGCATTTCTGAAGTGGGAACAAAGCTGCAGGTTGGTGGCACTCCGTACAATAATAACTACGATTTCCAGGTAAATGGTAGTAGTTATTTGAATGGCAAGCTCAATATCGGCGTGGCTTCCAATAACAACGATGCCCTGTATGTACAGGCAATGGGTGGATTAGCCGCAAGGTTTAGCGGTGGCAATGTAATAGCCACCAACGATCTTACCACCTGGGGCAAACAAACGAGCGGCTCCATTGAAACAGGCAATATACTGAGCAACGGTAAAGTGGCCATTGGGGGAGAAGTAGATCCGGACTACCAGTTAAGAGTGTACGCTGGTAATGCCCGTGTGGGCGGGGATTTTCATGCAACAGGCTTTGCCGCCTTGGGCGGGGCGGTTGACCCCAACTACCGGTTACGGGTGTACGATGGCAACAGCAGGTTTGGAGGCAATGCACAGGTAACAGGCAACAGCAACCTTGAAGGTAATGTGGCGGTGGGAGGAGATCTGACCATCGGGGGCAAAGGAGCAGTACGCAGCAATGGGCCTTCTCAATTACGTATGAGCTTTCAAACATTGCCCGTGAATGCAATCGTGGGTACTGGTGGCGCCTCCAAGGGTTATATCTGGGCCCCGCTGGAAAACATATCGGATGTAAACGACGTGAGGGTATTTGTAAGTCATTTTGTTTCTACCGATAACAGTGTTCCGTACACGTATCATGAAGGAATATTATTGAGGCCCGATTATGTGGATGTTGTGAATAACGAAATCAGGATCATTTTACAAAATACCAATGCTGTAACATCAGGTCTTAAAGGCACTTTGTACCTGATGGTGGTTTACAAAGACCCTAGCTAAATGTTTAACATCAATAAATAAAAATAACAATGACAGAAAAACAAGTACAACTGGTTCAGCAGTCATGGCTGCATGTGAAGCCCGTGGCCCAACAGGCAGGCATGATATTTTATGAAAAGCTGTTTGCTGCAGCCCCCCAGCTACGCCCTATGTTCAAAGGAAATCTTGAGGAGCAGGCTCATAAGTTAGTAACGATGCTGGGCTACGTAGTAAACAGGCTTAGCCGTATTAACGAGGTAATTGCAGAAGTAAAAAAACTAGGCGAAAGGCACGAACAGTACGGAGCCAAACCAGAGCATTACGAACTCGTGGGCCAAACGTT
>CBFGLL010000412.1:0-2359 GCA_965649585.1 uncultured Chitinophagaceae bacterium
GGTAACCGTAGTGCTACTGTTGAAATTCGGGTTGCTGGTCTCTGTTATAAAATCACGGTCCTTTTCGTAATACTTCACGGCACGCAATGAAATGTTGATCTTGTTCTTGAATACTTTATAATTGAAAGATACATTATGCCATGGCTGGAATGGATACTTTGTTTGTATGCTTCTCGGCTCCTGCGAAAGGCCCACATAACTGGCAATATTGAACCTGTTTGATACCTTGTAATTCAAACTGAGGTTGAAGTTCACGCCCACTCCATTCGAACGCTGTGTTTCATCCGCATTATTACTCAGGTGAACATACCTCACCGAAGCATTGGTAAACAGGGTCCATTTTTTAGAGAATTTGCGGTTCATATTCAGGTTTACACTGGCCTGGTATTCTTTACCTATATTCAGGCTGGTGGTTTTGGTAACACCCGTTTGCGGATCAAATACCGAATAAGGAATGATGCGGTCCCCGCTGTAACTACCTTCAAGATTGAGCCCGGCAAAATTACCATTCTTCAGGTACCGGAATTGCGTGGAGAATGCATGAATATTCTGCGGACCCAGGTCGGGATTGCCATAAGAGATATTCAACGAATCATTGTTGATCACAAATGGATTAAGATCATTGATGAATGGCCTTGATATCCGTTTGTTGTAATTGAGCACCAGCGTAACAGCTTTTGTGAGTTTACGGGTCATCTGCACATTGGGAAGAACGCTCACATAATCAGTGTTTACCGTGGTATTGCTGCTGGTAAAATCACCATTGATATCTGTGTACTCTACCCTTCCGCCTACCCTGAAATTATTTTTCTTCAGTTTAAAACTCAGCATGCTATACACACTTACTACATCCTGGCGGTAATTAAAATTATTGCTGTTTGAAGGATTCAGTTCGTATTCCTTACCAGCATCATATTTTACCATACTTGCAAAGTCGGAGCTGGCACGGCGAAGGATTGCTTTAACGCCCGCATCAAACTTACCCCATTTCACCGGAAGGCTGTTGTCGGCCTGTATCGTGTATTCGTTATTGATAGCTTTGCTCTGGTTGATGAGGTAGCGGTCGGTGCCGGGATTATCCTGGAAACTGTTGAGGTAATTGCTGTTGCGGCCAAAGCTGCCGAGAAAGCGTAGGCTAAACTCTCTGTCTTTATTCTTTTTATAATGTTTAATAAAATCAGTTCCCACGCTGGTGGAAGGATACTTGCTCCTGTTATATAAAGTAAAATGACTTTCAGAAGGCGCACTATTGTCGAAGCTGGTTGTAATATACTGATCGCTGGAGTTGGTATTACTGCCGCCATTGAGATTGGTGTACACACTGAGCGTATGCAGGCTGTCAATATCAAAACTCAGTTCTGCATTACCAAACTGCCAGCTGCCGTTGGTGCGCTGATCCCCATCCAGCACACGCTTTGTGTAAAGGCTTTGGCTCAATGGTATCGTAGTAGTGTTGCTGTGTATGGTGATAGGATCAGAATATCCCTTATTCATAAAAACGCTTAGGCCGAATTTGCCCACTTTTGCGTTGCCATTTAAGGAATAATGATTCACTTTATCCACCGTGCGGTTGAAAGTAGAAAGAGAACCATTATACCCTACTATTTTTTTCTTGGTGATAATATTGATCAATCCCCCAATTCCTTCCCCGTCATACTTTGCAGATGGATTGGTGATCACTTCTATTTTTGAGATCGTGGTTCCCGGGAAACCACGCAAGGCTTCTTTTACATTGTTGGCAAACATGGCCGTTTCCCTGCCATTGAGTAATACCCTGAAATTGGATTTGCCATTTACCTTTATGTTATCATCTCCATCCACTGTTATAAAAGGTGTTTTGCGGAGGATATCGATAGCTGTCTCCGTCTTCGCCGAAGGATCATCTTCTACATTAAGAATAATCTTATCATCAGATTGTTCTACCAATGGTCGTGTTGCTTTCACCACCACTTCGTTAAGCGTGCCTGAAGCTTTTACAAGCTTCACTGGTTCTACTACAACGTCACCGTCCCCATTAATGCTCACAGGTTTTTTTTGTTCTGCGTATCCTGTGTGGGAAAATGAAAGCACATAATTACCATTAGCTGGCTTGGCCACCTGGTAGCTACCGTCTCCTTTACTTAATACAGTATGCAATGGGGCGGGATTGCCTGGCTTGTAAAGTCTTATCGTGGCAAAGGATAGTGCTTTAGCGGAGTCTGATACGGTTCCTTTTATCAACGCTTTATTTTGCGCCGACAGGAATGATGGCAGTGCACACAAAATAATGGCAATGCAGATTGCAGTGATGCTGGTTTTCATCGCTTTTTCAGTTTGGCTTACTTTAGGGCAAGATTACGAAACCGCTCGTTGATCTGGA
>CBFGLL010000413.1:0-2358 GCA_965649585.1 uncultured Chitinophagaceae bacterium
ACCGTGGTAAACAACGTGGAAACCATTGCAGCTGTAGTGCCCATCATTAATGAAGGTGGAGAAGAGTATGCAAAGATCGGGATCGGTAAGTCAACGGGTACCAAGTTGATCTCTGCCTGCGGTAATATCAACAAACCTGGTGTGTACGAAATTGATATGACCATCAGCGTAGAAGAATTTATTTATAGTGATGAATATTGTGGCGGCATTCCGAATGGTAAAAAATTAAAAGCCTGTATCCCGGGCGGTTCCTCAGTTCCTATTTTGCCTGCTAACTTATTGCTTACAACAGCAAAAGGTGAAAAAAGACTAATGAACTATGAAAGCCTTGCGGATGGCGGTTTTGCAACAGGTACCATGATGGGTTCGGGCGGTTTTGAAGTGCTGGACGAAGACCAGTGTATTGTAAAACATACCTACACTTTAGCAAGATTTTACCGCCACGAAAGTTGCGGGCAGTGCAGCCCCTGCCGGGAAGGAACGGGCTGGATGGAAAAAATACTGAGGAATATAGAAATGGGAAGGGGTAAGATGAGCGATATCGATTTGTTATGGGATATTCAGCGGAGGATAGAAGGAAATACGATCTGTCCTTTGGGTGATGCGGCGGCCTGGCCGGTAGCGGCTGCTATCCGTCATTTTCGTGACGAGTTTGAGTGGCATGTGTTGAATCCTGAAAAGTGCCTGACAGAGAATTTTGGGCTGGCGCATTATGCGGATCCTGTTTATGTGGCAAACGGAGTGTAGGGTTTCACGCAAAGACAGGAAAGGAAACGCAAAGACGCTGTTATGACAGAAAATGAAATATCCAGGATAGTCGTCGATCTATGTTATAAAATACATAGACAGTATGGGCCCGGATTATTTGAAAGCGTTTACGAAGAGATATTTTGTTACGAATGGCAAAAGATGAATTTGCCCGTAGTGAGGCAAAAGGGAATTAAGGTTGTACATGAAGGAATCGATATGGGGATCGGGTTTGTTCCGGATTTAATAGTTTGCGAAAAGTTGATAATAGAAGTGAAATCGGTGGAAGCGTTAGCTGAAGTGCATTACAAACAACTGCTAACTTACCTGAGGCTGACAAATTTAAGGTTAGGACTATTAGTGAATTTCAAAGTTCCGCTTATCAAGGACGGAATTCATAGGGTTGTTAACAATTTATAGAGAGCAAAGCGGCTTTGCGAGATCTTGGCGCCTTTGCGTGAAACAATAAAAATGGCAGAAGAAGTAAAAAAAGAAACGCCGGCTAATTTTAAAGTGACCATTGATAACATTACTATCGATGTAGCTCCCGGCACTACCATATTAAACGCCGCACGGCAGATAGGTGGTGATGTAACCCCGCCGGCGATGTGTTACTACAGCAAGCTGGAAGGCAGTGGCGGTAAATGCCGTACCTGCCTGGTAGAAGTGGCTGCAGGCTCTACGGCCGATCCACGCCCCATGCCTAAGCTGGTAGCAAGCTGCCGCACCACGGTAATGGATGGTATGATCGTAAAAAACATCACCAGCGAAAGGGTACTGGATGCCCGCAATGGTGTGGTGGAATTTTTACTCATCAACCACCCGCTGGATTGCCCCATCTGCGACCAGGCGGGCGAGTGTCATTTGCAGGACCTTAGCTACGATCATGGCACCGTAGGCACCCGTTACGAATTTGCCAGAAGAACATTTAAAAAAGAAGATATTGGTCCATACATACAGTTGCACATGACGAGGTGTATCCTTTGTTACCGCTGCACCTACGTGGCCGATCAAATCACCAACCAGCGGGTACACGGTATTGTTGACAGGGGCGATCATGCAGCCATATCTACTTATATTTCCAAAGCGATCGACAACGACTTCAGCGGTAATATGATTGATGTGTGCCCTGTGGGTGCCTTAACCGATAAAACCTTCCGTTTTAAAAACAGGGTATGGTTTACCAAGCCCGTTGATGCACACAGGAATTGTGAAACACCGGGCTGCTGCGGAAAAGCCACTTTGTGGTTAAGGGGCGACGAGGTATTCAGGGTAACTGCCCGGAAGGATCCATGGGGTGAAGTACAAAGTTTTGATGGCAAGCCCGGGTGGATCTGTAACACCTGCCGCTTTGATAAAAAACAAACCAGTGATTGGGTGGTAGAAGGATTAACTACTATCAGTCGTCACTCGGTAATTGGTGCTAATAAATATGCAGTACTGGATGTGCCAAAAGAAACCATACGGGAAGTGATGGATGGAAGGGAGCCCAAACTGTTGATGGATATCCATGCCATCAGCGAAGTGAACAAGCCAGAAATTGATTTGAGTGAGTTGAACAGGCCGGCGCATTCGGGCGACTTTAACCGCACTACGGCGGAGCATGAAGCC
>CBFGLL010000414.1:0-2348 GCA_965649585.1 uncultured Chitinophagaceae bacterium
TATTGGTGAAGGAAGGATCATAACTCACGTTCTCACCTGCATCATCCAGGTCGTGACCGGTAAAACGTGCATCCAGCCGGCCAATGGTTAACCCATCTGCACGACGAAGTTCTTTGTAAAACCGGTTTTCATCGACACGAAGATTTGCTTTTAAAAAATATTCTTTACTAAGGCCACTGTAATAAGCAAGTTTTTCTGCAATGCGGTTTTTTTCCGTGTCACTTAACCAGCCTCCTTTAATAAGTGCGGATGCATATTCTCCAAGTGCAAATGCCTCGCTTTCTCTCAATGCCTTTTGAAGATCGGCCTGTAATGCAGGCGCCAGTTTTTTATGATACCATGCTGCGGCAGTATAAGAGGGCAAATACAAAGCCCTCGGTAGATCATTGCCCGGGTAATAATCGTTAGTGCCAAAATTTAAAATTGCAGAGATCAGGAAAATACCATTGATATAAATACGATGGCGATCCTGCAGGTATTTTGAAAGGCCGGCTGCCCTTGTGGTGCCGTAACTTTCGCCTGCCAGGAACTTAGGTGATCCCCATCTTTCGTACCTCGATAAAAAATGGCGGATGAAAGAGCTCATTGAACCAATGTCTTCATTATAACCATGAAATTGTTTGGCACTTTCTCCCGGTGCTGCCCTGCTGAATCCTGTAGAAACCGGGTCGATAAATACCAGGTCGGTTTTATCAAGCCAGCTATATTCATTGGCAATTACTTTGTAGGGCGGCTTCATGGCTGCCCCCATATCATCCAGTAAAACCCTGCGGGGGCCGAGGCCGCCCATGTGCAACCATACAGATGATGAACCTGGCCCGCCATTGAAAGTGAAGCATACCGGGCGTTTGGCAGCATCTTCGCCATCTTTTTTATAGTAAGTAAAAAAAACTTTTGCAATGAGCTTGCCGGTATCGTTCCTTAAATCCAGGTAACCTGTGTGGGTAGTATAGTCTATCTTATTACCGCTGATGGTAACAGTTCCCTTGCTGCTTACCACCTGCACGCCCGCTGGCACAGGATCTTTAAAGGTTTCCTTTGTTTGCGCTGCTGCGCAAAGGCCATACACTGATAACAGCAAACTGATCAATAGTTTTTGCATTGTTTTGGTTTTAAAAACAAATTAAATAAAAAAAGCCGCAAGAGCGGCTTATAAAAACGGCGTGTAACATTATTTCTTTTCGAGCAGCGCTTTCAGGTTGGAGAGGCCGGTGCTAAGGTCTTTCCCGATCATACCATCCATCATCGGGTTCATTACATTCCAGGGATAACCAGTTTTGCCTATGATAGCCCATTTCACTTTTGTTTGCCCGCTGCCTTCATCTTCCGTTGTAATATAGGCATTGGCATTACTCTCCATAGGTTCTTTAAAACGCAGTTCGTAATCCATACGTTCTCCCTCCTTTATGCCTTTGATCTCCTGCTCGCCCTCGCCCACATCACTATTACCTTGCCAGGCAGACACAAAACCCACCGTACCATCAGTACCCCTGTACGATTTTTGCATATTGGGATCCAGGTTTGCCCAATAACTAAACTGGTCCTGGTTTTTTAATGGTTTAATAAAATCAAATACTTCCTGGCGTGGTTTGTTGATCACAATTTCCTTTTCCACCTTGTAGTCTTTATCAATAAATATGGCTGCTATTAATAAGATGGCCACGATGGTTAAAACCGTAAACAAAATAATTTTCAGGAAATTCATAAACGTTGTTTTGGTCAGGAAGGAAAATTATAAAAAAATATCCAGGAATTATAGGGACAAAAAAATGGCGAAGAAACCTTCTTCGCCATCATGTTTTTATAATCGGTTATTACCAGCCCAGTACCCACGCAAAAATCAGCGGTGCCACAATAGTAGCATCACTTTCCACGATAAACTTTGGTGTATTGATATCTAACTTACCCCAGGTGATCTTTTCGTTTGGCACAGCACCACTATAGCTACCAAAAGATGTGGTGGAATCGCTGATCTGGCAGAAATAACTCCAGAAAGGAACATCATGCCATTCCAGGTCCTGGTACATCATCGGCACTACGCAGATAGGAAAATCTCCGGCAATACCACCGCCGATCTGGAAAAAGCCAACACCTTTTCCTGCAGAATTATTGCGATACCAATCAGCCAGCCACACCATGTATTCAATACCGCTTTTTACAGTATCTACTTTTAATTCTCCCTTAATTACATAGCTAGCAAAAATATTCCCCGTGGTGCTGTCTTCCCATCCCGGGCACACAATAGGAATATTTTTTTGTGCCACTGCCACTATCCAGCTGTTTTTCTGATCAATTTCATAATACTGTTCCAGTTCTCCACTCAACACTGTTTTGTACAAAAACTCGTG
>CBFGLL010000415.1:0-2313 GCA_965649585.1 uncultured Chitinophagaceae bacterium
GTAGCATACGGGTCTCCAAAACCTTTGATCTGGGTTCGAATCCTAGTGCCCGTGCAAAAAAGTTGCAAACGTTTAATAGGTTTAAATCGTTTCAAAGGTTATCTTACCTTTTGAACTTTTGAAACCTCTTGAACATCTTAAACTTCGAACAAAAATGAACAAATTCACAACTTTTGTAAGTGAATCTTACAGGGAACTAACAGAAAAAGTAAGCTGGCCTAAATGGGAGCAACTGCAGCAATCAACCATGATTGTACTGGGAGCTACATTATTTATTACAGCTATCGTAGCTTTGATGGACTTTATCGCCAGCAATTCCATGAAATTCATTTACTCTTTATTCAATTAATAGTATGACTGAGGAAATAACAGGTGGCGCAGTAAAAGCGGAGAAAGAAAAAGAAACCCGTTGGTATGTACTCAGGGTCGTGAGCGGAAAAGAGCGCAAGATCAAAGAATACCTTGATAAAGACGTAGTAAGAAACGGCTGGGATAAAATTATCCAGCAGGTATTTTTACCGGTAGAAAAAGTGTACAAAGTAGTGAACGGTAAAAAAGTGATGCGTGAAAGAAACTTCTATCCTGGTTATATTATGATGGAAGTAGCGGAAGGGAAATTGAGCGACGACATTATACAGCATGTAAGTAACATCAGCAACGTAATGCATTTTTTGACTGATGGAAAAGGTTCAAAAGGAAATATCATTTCTTTACGTAAAGCAGAAGTAAATAAAATGCTGGGTAAGGTGGATGAGATGAGCGATGCAGGTGGTGTTACTATGAGCGAACCATTCATTATCGGGGAAACCATCAAGATCATCGATGGTCCATTCAACGACTTTAATGGTGTGATTGAAGAAGTGAGTGATGAGAAGAAAAAATTGAAAGTGCAGGTAAAAATATTCGGAAGGGCTACACCGGTGGAACTAAGTTACATGCAGGTTGAAAAATTAGCCTAAGCATTTTTTAAACTATTTAAAACCTCATCAGCCGATGAGGTTTTTTTATGAATTAAATTCAAGTTATGTTTTCCGGGGCCTGGTTTATTATTCGTTACTGGTTAGGGTGGATCTTGTTTTTTGAGATCGCCAGGCTGGTATTTTTAGGCGCCAATTTTTCCAAAACAAGCTCAGCTGGTATAAAGAACTTTTTTGGATCTATATGGTATGGCCTGCGAATGGATATGAGTATGGCAGCCTATTTTACTATTCCGGTAGCCTTGCTGGTGCTGCTCAGTATTTTCATCCGAAAACTCAGAATGGCCCGCATTTACCAGTTGTACACTGCAGCCATTTTGTTTTTTGTACTGCTGCTGCTATTTGCAGATGCAGGCCTTTACAAAGAGTGGGGTATAAGGGCCGATGATTCTTTCCTGAAATATTTACACAATCCAAAAGAGGCATGGGCTTCTATTTCTCATTTGCCGGTATTTGCCATTTTGTTGTTATTTGTAGTGCTCTATGCATTATTTGTGTACCTGGCCAACAAGAGTATTTTTAATGGAGCAAAATACCTGCAGCGGGAAACAGCGGTAGCAGCATCTTTTGTGATAACTCTATTGCTCACTGCCGCCTTGGTGGTCCCATTGCGAGGCGGCTTTCAACTGGCGCCTATCAACCAGAGTAGTGTTTATTTTTCGCTCAACCATTTTTCCAACCTTGCTGCGGTAAACCCGGTATGGAATTTTGCCCATGCCATTCAACATCCAGGTGGTTCAGGTGAAAATCCATTTGTATATCTGCCTGAAGAGCTTGCAAATAGAACGGTGGATAGTTTGCTGCATAAAGGAAAAACGCAGGACGTTGCCATCGGAAACAAGCCCAATGTGATCATCATCGCCTGGGAAAGCTTTACATCGAAGGCAATTGATTTCACAAAGGAAGGCGTGGAGGTTACGCCCGGGTTCAATGTCCTTAAAAAAGAAGGAATTTTCTTTACTAATATCTACGCCACTGGCGACCGGACGGACAAGGGAATTGTAGGGATTTTAAGTGGTTATCCTGCTCAGCCAACTACCTCCATTGTAAAAGTACCCACCAAGGCAGCAAGCTTACCCATGCTGGGAAAACATTTTAAAGCTGCCGGATACAATACCGCTTTTTATTATGGAGGGGAATTGGAATTCGCTAATATGAAAGCGTATTTGCTGGCCGGCGGTTTTGATAAATTCATTTCTGTTGATGACTTTGCCAAAGCAGACCGGAATTCAAAATGGGGTGCGCATGATGGTGTTGTTCAGCAAAAACTGGTGAAAGATATTGCGGCTGTAAGCCAACCTTTTTTCTATACCTGGCTTACACTTAGCAGCCATGA
>CBFGLL010000416.1:0-2307 GCA_965649585.1 uncultured Chitinophagaceae bacterium
GATCATCCCCCGCAGCGTCACACCCCTGCTGTTGAAATAAAGCGCTTCATCATTGTCTTGTTCTTTCCCAAAACTCAACTGAAGTACCGGGTTTACTGCAAGGAAAAAATTATCAGTATTTACTTCAAAAAAATTCGCTTTTGTTTTGTAAAAGGTATTAAACCATGCTTTTTTACTGGCAAACTCCGATTGATCGCCACTGTACCACTCGCTGTTGTTCATGTACAAACTTTTGAGGTTGTACTCATCAACCCTGTTGAGGTTTAAGTCTGTCCAGTCTTTGTAAATATCCACACCAGTTGAATCTGCATAACCCATCCTGGCACTGTCTAAAAATTCAGCCTGCCTTACAATGGCTTTCCTGCTGTACGGTTTAAGAGTGGAAAAATTGAGGTCCGTATTTTTCTGCTGTTTTATTTCCAGCCTGTCAATAAAATGATATTCCTTGGCATCCTGGGTTAAGTAGGTGGATTGCCCGAATGCCAGCATCGGTGAAACAAAAACAAGGACATTGAAAATGCTTTTAATAATTTGCATTGAGATTTGATTAATTTAAAAATCTATATTTTCAAGATATGCAAAAATATCTTTTTAAAAACATACTGGTAGTAAACGAAGGTAAAATAGAAAATAAAGATGTTTTGGTGGAAGGGGAACGGATCGAAAGAGTGGATAACAACATCGATTTGCCCGGGCGCACCGTTGAAATAAATGGCGAAAACAAATATCTGTTGCCCGGTGTAATTGACGACCAGGTGCATTTCAGGGAGCCGGGTCTTACGCACAAAGCAAATATTTACACAGAAGCGAAGGCTGCAGTGGCAGGTGGCGTTACCACGTTTATGGAGATGCCCAATACCATTCCGAATGCGTTAACAGTGGACCTGCTGGAGCAGAAATACGAGATAGCAAAGCAAACCTCTCTCGCCAACTATTCTTTTTTCATGGGAGTAAGCAACGATAATGCAGATGAAGCATTAAAAATAAATCAGCTCAAAAAAGAAGTGTGCGGCATCAAGATCTTTATGGGGAGCAGCACCGGCAATATGCTGGTGGATAATTATAGCACGCTCAACAAAATTTTCAGCAGCAGCGAAGTACTGATTGCCACCCATTGCGAAGATGAAAGGATCATTAAACAAAACTACGAGCGGGTAAAACAATCGGGTGTTGAACTTACTGCAAAACACCACCCTATCATCAGGAACGAAGATGCCTGCTACGAATCTTCTTTAAATGCTGTGCAGCTTGCAAAAAAATATGATACCAGACCTCATATTCTTCACAGCAGCACCGAAAAAGAATTACAACTTTTCAGCAACATGATGCCGCTGAAAGAAAAAAGAATCACCAGCGAAGTTTGCGTACACCACCTTCATTTTACAGCAGATGATTATGAACAGCAGGGCTACCGAATAAAATGCAATCCCGCCATTAAAGCCGCTTACAATAAAGATGCGCTGTGGCAGGCGCTGCTGGATGACAGGCTGGATGTAATTGCTACCGATCATGCTCCCCACCTGTTATCAGAAAAACAACCGCCCTACGAACAGGCGCATTCTGGATTACCATTAGTGCAGCATTCGCTTGCGTTGATGCTGTATTATGAAAGCCTGGGCAAAATAAGTTTACCTAAAATAGTGGAGAAGATGAGCCATGCCGTAGCTGACTGTTTCCAGGTAGAAGAGAGAGGATATATCAGGGAAGGTTATTATGCCGACCTGGCGGTGGTGGATAAACAAACCCCAACAATTGTGTCAACAGAAAACATATTATATAAATGCGGGTGGTCGCCGCTGGAAAATTTTTCGATGCCCGCAACAATTACGCATACTATGGTTAATGGACAGCTGGTTTATGAAAACGGTTTGTTCAATGAATCTCAAAAAGGCCAGCGAATAAAATTCGTGCGCTAAACAGTATTATGGAAACGGATAAAACCACTTTAAAAGACCTGGCCATTTTCTCCGCAGAGGAGGATCATACTCTTTTCAACAAACTGGATTTTACCCAAACTGTGAACGGAAGAGCGCAACTGCGCATCAATATGTCATCTCCCCTGACTACCATTGAAGCCATCGAAAATATTCAACAATGCGTGCAGCTTATCCATTCCAAAAAAAACAACTGGCCTAAGCAGATCAGCAATGGCACTTTGATGGTGATCGAACGTTTTTTTGGAACAGCTATCGACTCATTGCCCACGCACGTTACCACATGGGATGCATTTACGTATAAACTTTTTCATGGCCCCGATTTTTCCCTGGTAAAATATTCTGTGATCCATTGCTTCGACCTGCTAAAAGG
>CBFGLL010000417.1:0-2297 GCA_965649585.1 uncultured Chitinophagaceae bacterium
GCAGCCACCTGTATAGAAACCTTGTTGTTGTGCGCATAGCTTGCTGTATCAAATCTTTTTACAAACAAGGGAACCTTATATTTTTCTGCAAGCTGCTGCACAAATAATTCGTCCCCATCACTCTCGCTACCTCTTAACTGGAAATTGCAATGCGCCATCGAAAAAGAATAACCTGCCTGCGAACAAAGCTCACATAACACCACAGAATCTACTCCTCCACTCACTGCCAGCAGCAACTGATCTTTTTTTATAAAAAGATGGCGAGAATTAATATAATTATTAAAAGACTCAAGCAGGGAACTCATGAGATACTATAAAGTTGAATAAAGGTATGCAGTACAAATCATTCAGTTGGCGGCCAGAAATCTCCATCAATCTTCAATATCTTCTTTGGCCATCAGCAATTCGTTATAGGAATGATTATCACCAGCCCTTTTTGCTTCTTCCATCCCTCTTTCATAAATACGAATGGCTTTGTCGAAATTCCCCTGCCGCTCCAGCAACTTACCCAGGTGGTAATAAGAACCTACATAACTTGGTTCCCTCAACAAAATTTCATTAAATAGGTTGCGGGCTTCCTCATCCTCCCCCACTTTTATATATTCCAATGCCAGGGCATGTTGCAAAAAACTGTCTTTATCATTGGTTTTTAAATATTCTAATAATTTGGCTATGCGGCTCATTTCATAATTTTTTAAGTATGCGTTCATCCTATCTTTGCAAAACTTATATTTGCATATAGTTGCATAAACAACTTTTTATTTATTCACGCCTGGTTCCAGGCAGAAAAAAGCCATAAATGAAGATTTTAGTTTGCATCAGTAAAACACCAGACACCACGGCAAAAATAGCTTTCGCAGATAACAATACGAAATTTGCAGCCGATGGCGTACAATGGATCATCAATCCTTATGACGAATGGTATGCGTTGGTACGTGCCATTGAATTAAAAGAAAAAGACCCTTCTACCGTGTTGCATTTGTTGAATGTGGGCGGTGCCGACAGTGAACCCATCATCCGTAAAGCACTGGCACTTGGTGGCGACGAAGCCATCAGGGTAAACAGTGATAGCGGGGATCCTTACAATGTAGCTTCACAAATAGCTGCATTAGCAAAAGATGGTGGTTACGACCTCATTTTTACCGGAAAAGAAACGATAGATTATAATGGTTCCTCCATCGGCGGTATGGTGGCCGAATTGCTGGACCTGCCTTATATCTCTCATGCCATCAAGTTTGACCTGGAGGGTAATACAGCTGTAGTGGTGCGTGAAATTGAAGGCGGCGAAGAAACCAATAAGGTAAACCTGCCTGCACTGGTAAGCTGTCAAAAAGGTATGGCAGAACAACGCATCCCCAACATGAAAGGTATTATGGGAGCCAGGACAAAACCTTTAAAAGTGGTAGATGCAGTGGCAGTGGATAATTTAACCAATGTAGTTTCTTATGAAATGCCGCCAGCGAAAGCAGGTGTAAAACTAGTTCCTGCAGACCAGCCAGAAGAATTGGTAAGGCTGCTGCACGAAGAAGCAAAAGTGATTTAAGCCAGTCAACAACATTATCAACGTTTTTAATTAACTATCAATATGAGTGTTCTTGTTTTCCTCGACCAGGCAGATGGTCACATAAAAAAATCTTCATTTGAAGCAGCCAGCTACGGCGCTAAAACCGCAGAACTTTTAGGGACCACAGCAGAAGCAATTGTGCTTGGCACAGTGGGTGATGATCTTGCAGCGCTTGGCAATTATGGCATCAGTAAAGTGCATTCTTTTGCGGATGCTTCTTTAAATAATTTAGATGCACAGGTTTATACCAGCATCCTGGCAGCGGCTGTTGAAAAAACAAATGCTGATGTAATTGTATTCAGCAACAACACTACTTCAAAAGCAGTGGCGCCAAGGCTTAGTGTAAAATTAAAAGCGGGGTTTGTTTCCGGTGCTGTTGCATTACCCGATACCAGCAATGGTTTTACGGTAAAAAAATCTGTATTCAGTGGTAAGGCATTTGCGCATGTAGGTGTTAGCACTTCGAAAAAGATCATAGCCCTCAATCCAAATTCATTTAGCATTTCCACTACGGGTGGCACCGCATCGGTAGAAAATTTTTCTGCAGATATTCCTGCTGCAAAAGTGCAGGTAACATCGGTAGATAAAATAACAGGAGAAGTGCCATTAAGTGAAGCTGATATCGTGGTAAGCGGAGGGCGTGGTTTAAAAGGCCCTGAAAACTGGGGGCTGGTAACGGAGCTGGCAACTTTACTGGGTGCAGCAACGGCCTGCAGTCGCCCGGTGGCAGATA
>CBFGLL010000418.1:0-2280 GCA_965649585.1 uncultured Chitinophagaceae bacterium
ATGAAATACATCTTTTATTTCTACCCCGTATGCGCCGATATTTTGCATGGGGCTGGCACCCACATTGCCGGGTATCAGCGAAAGATTTTCAACGCCACCCAGGCTCTTCTGGATACAATATTTTACAAAGCCATGCCAGTTCTCCCCTGCCCCTGCCCGCAGGTACACATAATTCTCATCCTCCCCGGCAAATTCTATCCCGCTGATCTCATTTTTCAAAACAAGCCCGTCAAAATCTTTTGTAAATAAAATATTACTGCCACCTCCCAGTATCATCAGTTTTTCTGCTTTGTAGTCGTCGAGTAGTTCGGCCAACTCCTGCACATTCGTAAACCCTGCATATAACTTTGCGGTTGCATTAATAGCAAAACTGTTAAGCGGCCTGAGGTTTTTATTTTTTTCAATATCCATTTTAATAATTAAGCAGGATCAACATCTGGAATCACATGTACCGACCGAAATTGTCTTTCAGTTTCCAGCAGGTTAATATAGTTGCGGATTACTTTTTTATACCGCATGCCCATGCCTGTTTCTTTCGGCAGCTTTATCATGATTTCCATGAGGTATTGGTTACGCAAACGGCTGATGATGGGAGCTGCCGGACCCACTACATAATCTTTTAAATCCTGCCGAAGTAAAGTAGCCAACCTTTCTGCCGCTGCATCTACCGTGTTTTTATCTTTATGCTTCAGGTGCATCATCACCACCCTGCTGAAAGGTGGATACAAAAACTCTTTCCTGTTGGCCAGTTCATAGTTATACAGCGCTGTATAATTATGCTGCTGTACAAACTCCAGTACAGGGTGTTTTACATTCATGGCCTGTATCAACACTTTTCCCTGGGTTTGCCTCCTGCCCGCCCGGCCACTCACCTGTTCCATTAACTGAAAAGCCCTTTCATTCACCCTGAAATCGGCAAAGCTTAATAACCCATCCGCATCCAACACCGCCACCAGTTCAAGGTTATCAAAATCAAGACCCTTTACCAACATTTGCGTGCCCACTAAAATATCTATTCTCCCCTGTTCAAAAGAATGAATAAGACTATCGTGTGCCGTTTTGCCCCGCACACTATCTACATCCATTCGGGCAATTTTGTATTTCGGAAACTCGGTCTCCAGGGTTTCTTCAATTTTTTCTGTACCAAAATTTTTCTCCAGCCACACATTGGTACCGCATGCCGGGCAGCTGATTAATTTAGGATATGTGCTTCCGCAATAATGGCAATGCAATTTGTTGCTGTACTTATGCAAGGTGAGCGATACATCGCAATGGGTGCATTGCGGAATAAAACCACAGGTGCCGCAAATAATATAAGGATGATAACCCCTGCGGTTTTGAAACAACACAACCTGCTTTCCTGCAGCAAGGGTTTTCTCCATCGCCTCCTTTAGCTGGGGGCTTATCATCACTTTGCCTTTTTGCGCTACCTGCCTTGTGTTAATGATCTCCATCAAAGGCATTTCACTGCCGCCAAACCGTTCGTCTAAAAAAGCAAAACCATATTTACCTTGTTGGGCATTAAAATAGGTTTCAATACAAGGGGTAGCACTTCCCAGCAAAACTTTAGCGTTGAAAAGGGAGGCATAATAAATGGCCACATCTCTTGCATTATACCTTGGTGCCGGATCATGTTGTTTGTAAGAAGGGTCATGCTCTTCATCCACGATGATGAGTTCAAGATTATTAAATGGCAACAAAAGAGCGCTTCGTGCACCCATTACAATTCTTATCTCCCCAGTCCTTATCTTATTCCACAACTCCACCCGCTCCTGGTTATTAAACTTAGAATGATAGATGGCAATATTACCACCGAAATGTTTTTGCAGCCGGCGAATCAGTTGAGCCGTGAGGGCAATTTCCGGCACCAGGTACAATACCTGCTTGCCTGTTTTAAAAGCCGCTTCAATCAGCCGGATATACACCTGCGTTTTGCCGCTGCCGGTAACGCCATGCAGCAGCGCAACATTTTTTTCGGTAAAACTTTTCTGGATGGTTGCCAGGCAGTTTGCCTGCTTTTCGCTCAGTTCAAAATCAATTTGAACGCTTTTGGGTAAGCTGTGAATACGATCTACAGCCCTTTTTTCAACCAACAAAATCCCCTTATCTACCAGTCCCTTCAATTGTGCTGCAGTAGCATTTGCTTTTTTCAACAGCGCAGGCTGCGTAACATCTCCTTCCGTTTTTTGAAGATGTAAATACCCGAGCAGCAGTTCCATTTGTTTGGGCGCTCTCTTCCACTCATTTAAAATGCTGCTAAGGGCTTCTTCACAATGATAT
>CBFGLL010000419.1:0-2280 GCA_965649585.1 uncultured Chitinophagaceae bacterium
CCGTATGGGGCATTTTTTCAAGTGCCAGGCTAATGGCCAGCCCTCCAAATGAATGTGCGATATAACAATCGATGGGTCCGTATAATTTTACCAGCTCCATTATCATATTGCTGTAATCAACGGCGTTCACCATTTTGCCGTCGCTGGCGCCATGGGCTGGAGCATCAAAAGCGAGCACCCGGTAACCTTCGGCAACAAGCGCCGCTGCAAAATGATCAAACTTATGATAGCTGGAAGAAAAACCGTGGAGAATTAATGCTGTTTTACAGCCTCCGGGGTTACATTCATGCCCCCTGATAACAAGGTCGGCTAATGGAAAATTTCTTTCTTCACCTTTTAAAAAAGTTTCACCTGGCTTGCCTTTATATCTTACCAGTGGTGTACAAAATAAACGGTACGCTTCCTTACCTCCACTTCGTTTATGGATAAACGTTAGCAGGTTGATCTTTGTGCGGGCAAGAGCAATTGCCAGCTTTTTTTGTACTTTCATTCAAACAAAGTTAGTAACAACCATGAAGATTGTTTTAATAGGATCGGGCAACGTGGCTACGGTACTAGGCCGGCTCATTGTGCGGCAGCAGCATAGCGTAGTGCAGGTGATCAGCAGGGAAGTGGAGCATGCCGCAATCCTGGCAGCTGAATTAAAAGCCACTGCCGCTGATTTTAACGGCCAGTTAGACCCAACGGCAGATTTATATATTATCGCCATTTCTGATTCTGCCCTGGAAAACTTTTTTGTAAATGGTGATGTAAAAAACAAATGCGTGGTGCATACTGCCGGGTCGGTGAGTAAGGATATACTGGGCGGCTATTCAAATTATTTTGGCGTATTGTACCCCTTACAATCTTTGCGCAAAGAGATGAACACAATCCCTGTAATCCCCTTTTTGATAGATGGGAATACAGAAGAAACCTGTAATTATATAGAAGCGTTTGCCCGATCCATATCGCCGGATGTGCAGCGAACCAATGATGAAGAAAGATTGAAATTACATGCAGCTGCGGTGATTGTAAGCAATTTCACTAATCACCTGTACGCTATTGCAGAAGATTATTGTATAAAAGAAAATGTAGATTTCGATTTATTAAAACCGCTGATCACAGAAACTGCACAAAGGATAGGGCGGGTGTCCCCATCCAAAGTACAAACCGGGCCTGCCATCAGGAAAGACATTCATACGCTCGATAAACACCTCCGTTTGTTTACGGCGCACCCGAAACTCAGAACCATGTACCTGCGATTAACCGATAGTATAATGAACCCTTAAAGGCTTTGAATACTCACTGGCAACTGCGCATGTTGTTTGCCCGACACAATGGTACCCGAACCTATTCCACTGCCGGAAAATTACTATAAACCAAACTGCCGCATTTGCAACCGTTTATACCTTTTTTCAGGTATATCCCCGAAAAACTCTTCGGAAAATACGGTTTATTCAGAAAAAAGCCTATTTTTGACCCGGACATTACCTAAATGTTCGCTTTGAAACCCCAACCTCCTATCCGTAGAACCACTTACACAAGAATTTACCTATTATCTGAAACCGCAGCTCCTAAACTGCACTTTATTATCCATTTCTACTGAAATTCTCAGACCATTATCTGTTGTAAAGACTGTTGTGCTTAGCGCATCCCTATTGTATTATTTTAAACAAGTAATGGATGAAAACATTTTTACCAGAACTGCAGTTCAAGAGCTTTTTAGTAACAATTTTATCGGTAACCATTTTATGTTTCTGCGGCATACAGTTGCAGGCACAGGTTACAACTACAGCTTTGGCCTCAGATGATAATACATCATGCTTAGGTTCTCCTGTTTTGTTTACTGCCACAATAAGTCCCAGTGCTGCAACAGGAACAGTTGAGTTTTTCAACGGGACAACTTCCCTTGGCACATCAGGAATTTCAGGTGGTTCCGCATCTATCTCATATCAATTTCTTGGTTTGGGAAATAATACAATTCATGCTGTTTATTCCGGCGATGGAACTTACAATACGAGTACTTCACCTGACTATATTCAAACGGTAAATGCATTGCCCACACCAACTTTTACAACATCGCCATCAGCCTCTAATTGTGCGAATGCAGATTTAGTTTATACAACTCAGGCTGGTCAATCGAGTTATGATTGGAATGTTCCAGGACTTATAGGAACAGACTATACTGTTGTAGCCGGAGGTATAGGTAGCTCAAGTAACACGGTTACTTTGCGCTGGTTAACTGCGGGCAGCAAGACGGTGTCGGTAAATTATACAGATGCAAATGGTTGTACAGGAGCT
>CBFGLL010000420.1:0-2266 GCA_965649585.1 uncultured Chitinophagaceae bacterium
CACCGCTTTAACCCTAAATAATAATTAAGCGGCGCTTAGACAAGCACCGCTTTAACCCTAAATAATAATTAAGCGGCGCTTAGACAAGCACCGCTTTAAGGCCCGCAACGGCCCATTCCAGAAAATATCGTTATGCCCAGGTTATATCCCCTGCAGGTAATGCCGCAATAAATTCGTTGGTTATTCTCTGGCCGGTTGCAATCATTTTTTTCATTTCCGTAGGATCGAAAGTCAACCCTCCGGGACCTCCGCCCAGCGGTTCTTTGGGGCGAAACGTAAAAAATTTGATAGGCACTTTGTCCTCGTAAGGGTTTTCCTTTCCCCTGATTTTGAAATATTCATTCACTGTAGCTTCATCTACCCCTGCCCTTTTCATTTTAGCCTTCACAGCTTCGATATAAACCAATGCCTCGTTATATTGCGAGGGTATAATGAGGTCGTTCTTTCCTACATCTTCCATGAAAATATCAATGGTTTGCTGCATGATAGGAAATATGGTCTTGAACTCGGTGTCGAAAATCACTTTGTCGCCTGTAGATAACAAAATGGTGAAAACCTCTGTTGCACCATTATCAATTGCCATTTCCACACCCGCATATTCCCTCACACCACCATCAACAAACTGGTGATCAGGATGTGGATGGCCGGGAATATTTTTATTCACTTTGATGGGAGGCATAAACACAGGCTGGCAGGCAGAAGCCATGATGGCCCTCCTGAAATGTGCTGCATTCTGCAATTGTTGCACCTGGTATGATGAGGATGCAGCCGCTTGTACATCATTGGTGAAAACTACCAATTCACTCGTTTGAAGGCAGGTGGTAGTGAGGTAGACTTTTTTGCCGCTCTCCTGTAAGATCTCCCAGTTATCATCATTATAATATTGTTCAATCAAGTTCCACAACGGCGTTGCGTCAAAAACTGAATGTTGATTGAGCCTGTCCCCGAGGTTGGATTTTTTTATGATGTTCTCCGTTTTCTGTGTGCTGTATAACTCCTCGAGCAAATCAAAAGCACCCATCGCTGCCAGTGGCACAATAAGGGAGCCGGTACTGGTACCCACATACTTCTCAAAAGAAAGATTTGGATAGCTGGCCATTAATTTTTTAATGACGCCTACGGCAAATGCACCTTTTGATCCACCTCCACTTATTACCAATGCTCTACTCATATTTATTCATTAAAAGGTTCTTTAGATTTTTTGATTTTACTGATGCGGAATCCAATCGCTGTTTGCAACCACCAGGTATGGTACTCATAATCTTTGTGTACCGTAATGCCTAAAAGCAACTTATTCAGGAGGTCGAGATGAATGCCTCCACCTACCAGCTTTTGTTTATTGGTTCCCCACAAATGGTCTGCTGAAAAGTGTAGGTTGGCGGCGCTTCCGAATGGATCAGCGCTAAAAGTTTTTAGTTTATAAGAAAGGGTTGGCCCAAACTGTCCATCTAATCGCTTATCAGCATAAAACGCACCGGCTATCAACCCCGCACGAAGTTTTTGAGGAACAATGCCCCACTGTGGCACCACCTGCATTCCGCCTAGATACAAATCGGCTCCACGATGAAAATTACTGATGGCGCCATTGTGTAATTTAGCGTGCATGATAAAGCCTTTTGGAAACTCAGGATCATCCTGCGCAAATGCAGGGAATGTAAAAAGGACAACATTACAGAATAGCAGAAAGGTGTGAGTGATCTTCATGTGTACTTATTAAGCGTACACAAACCTAAACTGCCTTATGAAATTATACAATACGCAAAAACGGTAAGTAAAAAACGCAGGTTAACCGTAATTATACGATATCAAAGCTGAAATAATATTAGTGAACAATGGTGGTGGTGCCCTTGCGTTGAATTATGTTTCCACGATAATCCACCGTTTCGGCTATCCAAACGTAAGTGCCTATGTTTTGAAGTACTCCCTTGATACGCCCATCCCAACCCCTTGTAAAATCTTTGGTCGCAAAAACTTCCTGTCCATACCGGTTGAACACCTTAAAATAGCGATACTCCTTCATGCCAACTGCGATAGCTTTCAACAGGTCATTTTTACCATCGCCATTGGGGGTAAAGGCTGTGGGAACATAGATTTCCGGTCCACGATATACTTTAATGTAAATAGTATCCGACCCTTCGCAATTGGCAGGCGTGCGGCCTGTAACATAGTAAGTAAACTCCCTGTCTAATGTTGCAATTGGATTTCTCACATTCGGATTGTTTAATCCATAAGAAGGTGTCCAGGTATATTGAGTAACAGTTTGCGC
>CBFGLL010000421.1:0-2261 GCA_965649585.1 uncultured Chitinophagaceae bacterium
GTTTGCCCAGTTTGATGGCGGCATTCAATACCAGCCACATGATCATTATTATGCAGGAGATCTTGATATTTTTGGAGAAGGTTCTCTTTACCAGTTTTGCAACAGAACCGTTTCGGGCATGGGTGCTGATGAACTGGCAGAATGGTTATTAAACCCCGCCCCTGCCACAACAATTGAAGAACGGCAACAGGCAGTACATGAATTATCCAGCAACATCAACAGTTGGCAACAACTGCAGGCCTTCGGTAAAAATGCAAAGATCAGCGTACAGAGTTTTCAAAATCTTTCCCGCTGGATGAAATCCGGCTCTTATTTTACAGCGCCTTATTTTAAATGGATAAGATGGGTATTGCCTGCTATCAGCGTAGCGGTAACCCTGGCAACAATTATTGGTTGGTTACCCATGAATGTGTTTTACGGTACCATGTTCATAATGTTTATCATTGCCGGATGGCTTGAGAAAAAAATAAAACTCATACATGAGCAGCTGGGTAAAATGGTGGCTGAATTAGATACGCTTTCAAAATCCATCGCCCATATTGAAACGATGCAGGTGAAGAGTAACCTGTTGCAGCAGATCCAGGGCAGCTACACACAAGGCGATCACAAGGCTTCTACCAGCATTCAGTCTTTAAAAAGTATTCTAGACCGGCTGGATCTTAGGTTCAACATCGTGTTGGTAGTCCCCCTAAATCTCCTGTTCCTTTGGAACTTTCAACAGGCATTTGCGCTGGAACGCTGGAAAAAACAACATGGCACAGAACTAAACAACTGGTTCCGGAATCTTGGCATTTTAGAAGCATTGGGAAGTTTTGCTGTAATGAAGTTTAACCAGCCTGGTTATAATTTTCCAACGATTGTAGAAGAACAATTTTTTATAGAGTCAGCCCAAATGGGCCACCCGCTCATTGCTCCACAAAAAAGGGTAAACAATGATATTCACCTGGAGCCCAATGAACTCATTATGCTGGTAACGGGCAGCAATATGGCGGGTAAAAGTACATACCTGCGAAGCGTGGGCGTAAACACCGTGCTGGCCATGGCCGGCGCACCGGTATGCGCAGGCAGTTTTAGCATATCGCATGTGCAACTGCTCAGCAGCATGCGTATTGCCGATAATTTGCTGGAGAGCACGAGCACTTTTTATGCAGAGCTCAAAAAATTAAAAACGATTATCGAAAAAGTAAATGCGGGCGAAAAGGTATTTATCCTGTTAGATGAAATTTTACGAGGTACCAACTCTTTAGACCGGCATGCCGGCTCAGAAGCTTTGATAAAACAATTGATACAGCATAAAGCCACGGCCATCATTGCTACACATGATCTTGCACTGGCATCTTTGGAAAAAAATTACCCGAAACAATTAAGAAATTATCACTTCGATGTGCAGGTGAGCGGCGAAGAATTGTTTTTTGACTATGAACTTAAACCAGGAATTTGTACCAGTATGAACGCCTCCATCCTGATGAAGAAGATTGGGATTGAGATCGTTTAAGGTTTAACGTTTAAGGTTTAACGTTATTAACCCTGTAAATTGCAAAGCACCTTCCACCTTCCACCTACTTTCCCTTCAGTATCTCATGCCCTAATTTATCTCTCTTGGTAAACAGATAATGTTCATTGTGCGTATTAGGTTCCATTTCTATGGAAACGGTGTCTACTACTTCTAAACCATACCCCAGTAAGCCTGCTCTTTTACGGGGATTGTTACTCATCAGTTTCATTTTTGTAATACCAAGGCTCCGGAGAATCTGTGCCCCCACTCCATAATCTCTTTCGTCCATATCAAAACCGAGTTGCAGGTTAGCTTCAACGGTATCCAGTCCCTGTTCCTGCAGTTTGTAGGCCTTTAATTTATTTAGTAATCCAATGCCCCTTCCCTCCTGGTTCATATACAATACCAGGCCCTTGCCTTCCCTGTCTATCTGCTCCAGGGCATGATGCAATTGTTCCCCACAGTCGCAACGAAAAGAACCCAGGATATCGCCGGTCATACAACTGCTGTGTACCCTTACCATTACAGGCTCATCTTTTTGCCAATCTCCTTTTTTTAATGCGAGGTGGATATCGCCCGTATTTATCTGTTTGAAAGCGATGAGTTCAAAGTTTCCGTAGCGGGTAGGCATATTAACGCTCACTTCCCTTTCAATCAGCGATTCTGTTTTGAGGCGGTATTCTATCAAATCTTTTATTGATATGATCTTAAGGTCAAACTTTCTGGAGATTTCCATTAACTCCGGCAAACGAGCCATGCTGCCATC
>CBFGLL010000422.1:0-2250 GCA_965649585.1 uncultured Chitinophagaceae bacterium
CAGACTCCTTAAATGATAAACTAAAAGTAAATAAAACAGAGCTGTTTGATTCACTGAAAGAAGCGCCTATCAGGGATCTGAAAAAAGCCATCGGCATCAACGATAAGTTTTTATTCATTAATGAACTTTTCCGGGGCGATGAAGTGATGTATGAAAGAAGCATTAAAACCATCAACGGGTTTTCCATTTACCCTGAGGCAGAATACTGGATAAAGCGTGAATTGAAATTGAAGCTGGGCTGGGACGACAGGGATAAGATCGTAAAACAATTTGATCAATTGGTTAAAAGACGGTTCTTATAAATATAATCCATGATGCTGTTGGTAGCTCCCCGGTTAGCTTCCACATAGGCTTTGCATATTTCCCCAGCAGCTTTCAACTTTTGTTCGTTAGTTAAAAGGCTTGTCAGCAAATTTTCGAGCTCTACAGCGTTTTCAAAACTAAAGGCGCCACCTGCTGCCACGAGGTCCCTGGCTTCTGCAAATTTTTCGTACACAGGCCCAAATACCACAGGTTTTCCATATACCGCAGCTTCCAGGATATTGTGTATTCCACTCTGATTAAAGCCGCCACCTACATAGGCAATGTCTGCATAACAATACAACCGGGAAAGCATACCTATGTTATCAATGATCATCACGTTTGAATGAATCACTGTACCTGCCTGCCGGTTTGCGAGTGAAGAAAATAGCACAGCATTCTTAAATTCGGATAACAGGTCATTGATCCTGGGTTCACTTATTTCGTGTGGAGCAAAAATGAAGCGAACATGCGGAAAAGCCTTTGAGTAGTGAACCAGTTCTTCTTCATCATCTTCCCAGGTACTGCCGGCAACTATCACCTGGTGGCCTTCGCAAAACTGTTTTACCTGGGCGCTCAGGGGTTCCCAATTTTCGGCAATGGTTGCCACCCGGTCAAACCGTGTATCCCCCGAAACGGTGCAGGCAACTTTACAGTTGATCTGCTGTAGCAGCAGCCTTGATTCTTCATTTTGCAAAAACAGGTGTTGGAAGCTGTTGAGTATTTTTTGCCAGAAGGCTCCATACCATTTAAAGAAAGGCTGGGTGTTCCTGAAAATTCCGGACACGAGTAACACCGGGATATTCCGGTTTCGGAGCTCGTTTAAAAAATAATACCAGTATTCATATTTCACCCATAATACCAGCGCAGGGTTTATTTCTGCGATAAATTTCCTGGCATTTTTTGCGGAATCCATGGGGAGATAAGTAACCCAGTCGGCACCGGGATAATTTTTGCGGATCTCATAGCCACTGGGTGAAAAAAAGCTAACCACAATTTTGCACTGCGGGTATTTTTGCCTCGTTGCTTCGAGTACCGGTCGGCCTTGCTCAAATTCGCCAAGGCTGGCGCAATGCATCCATACCGTCTGGTGCGGGTGTTTGCTGATTTGGGCGGGCACATTTATTTGTTTCCTGCCATTGAGCCATTGTGCCGCTTTTTTATTAAAAGGAGCTAATATCATTGCCCCTAACCGGTATAATGCCAGAAAAATATTATAAAACAGCCGAACCAATGGGTGAGTATTATTGAGGTTCAAAAATAGACTTTTGGCCTTGTAAATCAATTGGGGAAGGGGGCAAATTCTGAACTGCAAAGACGTATCTTTGCGCCCAATAAAATTTTACATATGCGCCCATTGCAAATGGTTGATACAAAAACACAATATCTTAAAATAAAACCGGAGGTGGATGCGGCTGTGATTGCAGTAATGGAAAGTTCGCAGTTTATTGGTGGAAGGGTGGTAAATGATTTCGCAACAAACCTGGCCAACTACCATGGAAGCAAACATTGCATACCCTGCGCAAATGGTACCGATGCATTACAAATTGCCATGATGGCCCTGGGTTTGCAACCCGGTGATGAAGTGATCACACCTTCTTTTACCTACATCGCAACGGTAGAAGTAGCTGCGCTGCTTGGTATTAAACCAATTTTTGTAGAAGTAGATAAAGAAACATTTTGTATAGATCCCGCAGCTATTAAAAAAGCCATCACGCCAAAAACTAAAGCGATTGTACCCGTGCACCTGTACGGCCATGCGGCCGATATGGAAGCGATCATGAAGATGGCCAAAGAGCACAATTTATTTGTGATAGAAGATAATGCGCAGGGCATCGGTAATGACTTTATCTTCAGCGACGGCAGCAAACACAAAACAGGCAGTATCGGGCACATCGGTTGTACGTCTTTTTATCCCTCCAAAAATTTAGGGGCCTATGGCGATGGTGG
>CBFGLL010000423.1:0-2217 GCA_965649585.1 uncultured Chitinophagaceae bacterium
CCGGGCAATCAGCCCCCCGTTGCAAATGCAGGGGCCGATCAGCTAATTACAACACCCGCATCCACTGTAAGCCTGGATGGAAGTGCTTCCTTTGATCCTGATAATAATATAACCACTTATAACTGGATAAAAATTTCAGGGCCGTCCGCTACAATTGCAACTCCCAATGCTGCTCTCAGCACTGCAAGTGGCCTTGTGGAGGGGCTCTATATGTTTACACTCACTGTTACAGATGCGGGCGGTTTGCAGGATACAGATACCATGACTGTGACGGTAGAAAACGGCAATGCGGCCCTGGTTGATGTTTACGTAACAGGCAGTGGTTTAGGGCACGCCAAATACTGGAAAAACGGGCAGGAAATAATACTGGGGCCAGACGAACCCGGTGATGAAGTTGCTGTGGCCATCACCATGGACGGTACCGATATTTTTGTGGCAGGCGATGCCGACGAGATTGCGTTCCCCGGTCATCAACAAAGGAGGAGCTGGAAAAATGGCCAGCCTTTTAATGTTGGGGTGACACCGGCATTTATGGGTGTTACCTCAATTGCGGTATCAGGTAATGATGTGTACATCAGCGGTTGGGAAACACCCGTAACAATCGACCACGCTGTGTACTGGAAAAACGGGCAAAAAATCTTGCTATCAGATCCTGCTTTCCATGCTGCCGCCACGGAGATGACAGTTATTGGTACAGACTTGTATATTGTGGGTTATGAATATAGTGCGGGTATACATTCGGTAGTGAAATACTGGAAAAACGGGCAGCCGGTATCAGTAACCAATGGAACAAGAAGTGCTATAGGCCAGGCAATAACAGTGGTGGGCAACGACATTTATATTGCTGGAATTATTTATGAAGGATCAAGGATGCTTCCCGCATATTGGAAAAACGGGCAGGAAATTTTACTGAACCTCACTGCAGATGATGGCCTTACCTCGGATATTGTGGTGGTAGGAAATGATGTGTATGTAACGGGATCCACGGGCGATTTTAACAACAGCGTTTACTCCGCCCGATACTGGAAGAATGGGCAGGAATTTTCACTGCCCAATGGTAAGTTTGCAACAGCCATTGCTGTGTTTGGCAACGATGTGTACATTGCAGGCATCAGCCAGGCAGATAAAGCGGTGTACTGGAAAAACGGGCAACAGGTGCTGCTGCCCAACGGTTATTTGACCACCGATATTTTAGTGAAACCAAGGTGAGCTTTTTCTAAGAAATCAACATTAGCAACGCCCTTGTTGCTGTCTTCACTGCACCGTGGTTCCTGTCTTCACTGCGGCGTGGTTCTGTCTTCACGAACTACCACTCCCTCATTTGCCGTGGTTCGTGTCATCACGAACCACCAATCTCGTCCGGTTCGTCGAGCTAAAACCAGGAGGATATAAAAAAGGCATTCTATTTTTTTTCATACAAAAACAGGTCACCCACCGCTTGTGTTACCAATACATTACTTGCATTTAAATAAAACAAAGCGCCTGATTTAAAACACTGCTCCGTAGGGGGTATAACGCTACCGGCTACAGGGCTGCCTCCCCAAACCAGCCATGTGCCATTGGTATTAGCACAAATGGTATGACCAGCCCTTGCCGCTGGTGCATTGGGCGCTGTTAACAGGCTGTAGCTATTGCTGGCTATATCATACACATATCCATTTGCATTGGGATTTGTCGGAAAAAAATAACGACCTCCTCCAAACACAAATATTTTTCCATTGCCATCATAGGCAAACTTTTGCCCGGTAAAATTGTAAGGTGGTGGGGCAAGCGTAGTCCATGTATTGGTAGTAGTGTTCAGCATTTTTGCCTAGTTGCCGGCAATGATGTACACGTTGCCATTGTAATATGCCATCGCAGGATCCACCGCAGAAGGTGGCGCATTGCTGGCACTCAGTGTAGTCCAGGTATTGGTAACAGTATTGTACATACCCCCATTGGCCAGCAATCCGCCGCCGTTGGGATTATAGCCGCCCCATATTACAATGCTGTTGCCCGCAGCAACAGCGCCCGCGTTCATACGTCCTGTGGGTGCACCCGAAGCATTCATTGGCGTCCATGTATTGTTTACCACGTTGTAATAATACCCCGTGCTGTAGCTGTAAGGATAAGTGGCGATACCTACCCCACCCCAGAAATAAACATTGTTGTCCACGGCTGCTGCCATCATCCCTCGGCCGGATGAATCGTTAGGGACACTGTGTGAAGAAAAACTAA
>CBFGLL010000424.1:0-2214 GCA_965649585.1 uncultured Chitinophagaceae bacterium
TGCCCTACCTCGACCAGGGCGAATTTTACAGCGAGTTTGGTGATTACAATGTTACACTCACCTTACCACAAAGCTATGTGGTAGCCGCTACCGGCTTGCAAACAAATGAAACTTTTACAGACACATTAAAAACACTCAGTTTCTCGCAAACAAACGTGCACGACTTTGCATGGTTTGCCGACAAAAACTTCAGGGTGCAACAGGATACCCTGCAATTGAATGGCAAACAGGTGCAGTTGTACGCATACCATTTTGATTCAAGTACAAAAAACTGGAAAAACAGCCTTGCATTTATTAAATCAGCCATCCGCACGAAATCCTCATGGTTGGGTGAGTATCCCTACCCTGTAGTAAGTGTTGTTGAAAGAGCTGAAAACAATGGCGGCGGAATGGAATACCCTACCATCACCCTTATCTCCAACACCCCTGATGAAAAAATGCTGGACTACCTCATCAACCATGAAGTAGGTCATAATTGGTTTTATGGCATCTTAGCCAGCAATGAACGCATGCATCCCTGGATGGATGAAGGAATGAACAGCTATTATGATAAAAAATATTCGTTGTTACACTATGGCCACACATCCATCGACCTGGTACCATCAAAAAAGGATTTCCTTTCCAAGCGGAGTCCGGATGATATTCAACAGCTGATACTGGCATCCATCACTGCTGTAAAAAAGGATCAGCCGATAGAAACAGCATCAGAAAAGTTTTCGGTGTTGAACTACAATATGATCGCTTATGAAAAAGCCGCACAATGGATGATGGAGCTGGAAAAAGAAATAGGTTCGGCCGTTTTTGATTCAGTAATGAAAACATATTACGAGCACTGGAAATTTAAACATCCCTACCCCGAAGATTTTAAAACAGTGGCAGAACAGGTAAGCGGAAAAGACCTTTCACCGGTTTTTGCCAGGTTGCATCAAAAGGGATCGCTGAGTACTCCAGTTACAAAAAAAATTAAGTTCACAAGTTTTTTCAACTTTAAAGAAACCGATAAATATCACTACATCTCCATTGCACCGGCATTGGGTTATAATCTTTACGACAAACTGATGTTGGGCGGTTTGATCCATAATTTTAATTTACCCCGTTCGAAATTTGAATTTTATGCTACACCCATGTATGCCACAGGCTCAAAACAACTAAATGGGCTAGGTGCTATTGCCTACCATTTATATCCGGGGGATAAAGGTGCGCATTTAAAAATAGGGGTAGCAGGTGCCCGGTTCACAGGTGACCATTTTGTTGATTCTACGGGCAAAAAAAATTATCAGCCCTTCAGCAAAATTGTTCCTACTGCAAAATTTGTTTTTGCAAATAAAAACCCAAGGAGCACAGTTACAAAATACATTCAGTGGAAAACATTTTTTATCCAGGAAACGGGTTTACTGTTTCAAAGAGATACGGTGAATGATGTTGATGTGATCAGTTATCCCAAACAAAATCGCCAGTTGAACCAGTTGGCGCTGGTGGCAGAAAACAGCCGCAAACTTTATCCCTACAAAGCGGCATTGCAGGCAGCCCAGGGAGATGGGTTTGTAAGGACAGATTTCACCCTTAATTACTTTTTCAATTATGCTGAATCCGGCGGCATGAATTTTCGCTTATTTGCGGGCAAGTTTTTTTACACAGGGAATAAAACATTTTTAACGCAGTTTGAAACGGACCGTTACCATTTGAACATGACTGGCCCGAAAGGGTATGAAGATTATAACTACCAGAATTATTTTTATGGTAGAAATGAATTTGAAGGCCTGGCCAATCAACAGATCATGATACGGGATGGCGCTTTTAAAGTGAGAACTGATCTATTGAGCGACAAAATTGGTAAGACGGATGACTGGCTGGCTGCCATGAATTTCACTACTACCATCCCAAAAAATATCAATCCCCTGGAGTTATTGCCCGTTAAATTGCCGGTGAAACTATTTGCAGATGTAGGCACTTATGCTGATGCCTGGGAAAAAAATTCGGGAACACCAAGAATTTTGTATGATGCCGGTTTACAACTTTCGTTACTCAAAAATACCGTGAATGTATATGTGCCCTTAGTGTACAGCAAAGTGTATGGAGATTATTTTAAAAGCACAATTCCCGAAAAACGTTTCTGGAAAACTATTTCCTTCAGTATCGAGGTCCAAAATATTTCTTTAAAAAGATTAATACCACACTCACCTTTTGATTAAAGAAATCACATACCTAAAGAAC
>CBFGLL010000425.1:0-2209 GCA_965649585.1 uncultured Chitinophagaceae bacterium
GATGGAACGCACCAGCCACAATTTGATGAACAGTTGCGATTGGTGCAGGCAGCTAATAAACAAATGGCATTTGCAAAAGCCGTGGAGCTAGGACAAACGGAAGAGGATTTTTTTTACAATATTCACCAGCAACCGGTGCACTGGAAATTTGTGAATGTGTGCGAATTATACCGTATGGAAGAATTGCTTGATGGTGCCGAGATCTATTCCAAAATAAGAGAGACAGATAATGCCGCTCACTACACCGCTTTGGTACATAACCGGGCATCCATTATTTTGGGTAATAAACAAGATAGCTTAACAATCATCTGATGGCGTCACCATTTTCTTCTGGTAGGTTCAGGTTGTTTTTTGCAGTGTGCTGGCTGGTGATCATAGCGCAGCATACCCTGCTCCTGTATTTTTATGACCTCCCGTTGATGACGGCTCTCGGCGATAGCCTGGTGAGCAATGCTTTTTTGCTACTTTGCTGTTTGCTTATCATCACCACGATCAGGTACTATCTTCCATCAAGCAAACAATATTTTAGTTTTTTTATTTTTTGCCTGGTATTGAGTGTCCTCAGTTTGTTGTTGGGGAAATGGATATTAAACATGATGTTTGGAGAAGACGCCAACTATTATAGTTTGTTGCAACGCTCCTTTGGAATACGATTAAGCATCGCCGTTTTATTTTTAGGATGTGTAGCACTCACCTGTATCACCTGGCGAAGGCAACAAGACCAGAAGGAAACCGAAGCCAGGCGGGTGCAGGCCGAACAACTGGCAAGGGATGCAGAATTATTTAAATTAAGACAACAACTTCAGCCGCATTTTTTATTTAATAGCTTAAATTCTATCAATGCACTTATTGGTAGTAATGCAGTGGCAGCCCGCAAAATGGTGCAGCAGCTTTCTGAATTTTTAAGAGGCACCATTAAAAAAGATGAAACTCAAATGGCTTCTTTTGAAGAAGAGCTCCAACATTTACAACTGTACCTCGACATTGAAACCATTCGGTTTGGCAACCGCCTGCAAACGGTGATCAATAAAGAAGAAGAATGCAACGATAAAAAAATACCCGCCCTGCTGTTGCAACCTGTGGTGGAGAATGCCATTAAGTTTGGGTTGTACGATACCACGGGAGAAGTGGTGATACACATCAATGCTGAAGTAAACAATAACGAATTGCTGGTAAGGGTTACCAATTCATTTGACCCCGAAACCAGTAGCGGCAATAAAGGACTTGGTTTTGGCCTGCAATCTATCCAGCGGAGATTGTATTTATTATTTGCCCGTACCAACCTCTTGAAAACCTATACCGAAGGAACTAATTTTATTACAGAATTACACATACCACAACTAAGCAATGAGCAAGATAATACTGATAGATGATGAGCCATTGGCAAGAAGTATTGTAAAAGAATATTTACAGGCCCACCCACAGCTGGAGCTGGTACAGGAGTGTGGTGATGGGTTTGAAGGCGTGAAAGCCATCCAGGCACAGCAGCCTGACCTGGTATTCCTTGATATTCAAATGCCGAAGATCAATGGATTTGAAATGCTGGAATTGCTGGAACAACCACCGGCTGTAATTTTTACCACGGCATTTGAAGAATATGCTATCAAAGCTTTTGACTCACATGCGGTGGATTATTTATTAAAACCATTCAGCCAGGAAAGATTTGATAAAGCCATTGCCAAATGGATGGAGAATAAAAAGGATTCAAACTCTTCTTCTGTGCAGGACTTATTAGATACGGCCGCACAATCACCCAACCAGGCAGATAGGATCGTGGTGAAAAACGGTAGTAAGATCAAGATTATTCCCGTGTCAACAGTGTATTATTTAGAAGCCGCAGACGAGTATGTAAAGATCCATACTGCAGAAGGTTATTTTCTTAAAAAGAAAACCATGAACTTTTTTGAAAGCAGTTTACCCGCCGCCCAGTTTGTGCGTTGCCATCGATCTTATATTGTAAATGTAAACGAGGTTACCAGGATTGATCCTTATGAAAAAGATAATTATGTAGCCAAACTAAAAGCCGGTCCGCAGGTGCCGGTGAGCAGGAACGGTTACACAAAATTGAGGGAAGTACTCGGGCTTTAATTTATACCTTCAAGGCCATATGTAATAATGGATATGGATTTCCATGTGCGTCCAGCTCCGAACGGTTAACCGTTTTAAATCCAAAGTGTTTGTAAAATTTCACTGCCTGCTCATTTTGCTC
>CBFGLL010000426.1:0-2209 GCA_965649585.1 uncultured Chitinophagaceae bacterium
ATCCGGTTTTACATGGAAACCCCCACCAGCTTACATTGTATAATTGAAGATAATGGCATAGGCGCCACCGCCTCCATGCGGCTCAAACAAAACAACCAGGGCGCCCGTGATCACCAATCAAAAGGAATGAACCTGGTAAAAGACAGGTTGCAGATCCTGGAACAGCAATATGATCAACCATTCAGGGCAGACATGCAGGATGTGTTGGAACCAAATGGCCAGGTAGGAGGCACCCGCATTCAGCTACAGATCTTTGTGGGAGATTAAATTTTAGTTAGCCGTAACACCCATCGAATTTTTTTCTAATTTTAGGTATGCTAAAGGCACTTATCATAGATGATGAACCAGCCGCCGTGAGAACACTCGAACTAATGCTTAAACGGTATGTTCCTGAGATCGAGTTGATTGCCACTACCACCGATCCCGTGGCAGGCATACAATTGTTGAAAAGTTTCCAACCACATTTACTATTCCTCGATATACAAATGCCTGTGATGAATGGGTTTGATGTATTGAAACATTTCCCAAGCCTTCCTTTCAATATTATTTTTACTACGGCCTACGACGAATATGCCATACAGGCTATCCGTTTTTCTGCACTTGATTTTTTGTTGAAACCAATTGATGCAGACGAATTGCAGATGGCGGTTGAAAAATATATGATCAAGGAAGTGTTGAACATGAGCAACCAGGCGCTGTACAATAATTTTCTTCATAATATCAGCAGCGCAAAAAAGGAAGATTTTAAACTGGCGCTGGCCACCAGCGAAGGCACTTATTTTTTTAACCCGGACCAGATTGTACGGCTGGAAGGCGAAAGCAACTACACCCGTTTTTTTTTCATGGAAAAAAAGCCGGTGCTGGCTTCTAAAACCCTGAAGGAATTTGACGAGATATTGTCAAGACATGGTTTTTTAAGAATCCACAAAAGCCACCTCATCAACCGGAAACATATCACCAACCTGAGCAATGATGGCGTACTCACCATGGCCGATAAAAGCAAAGTGGAAATTAGCAGGAGAAGAAGGGCCGAAGTAGCGGAATTTCTCCGCTCAAATTAGGTAGCTGCAGTAACCTGCCTTGTTCCATCCCCCGTTTTTACAAAATAAATTTCGGGCGCTATACCTAGCATCTGGTGATAGCTTTGTGAAACAGCAGAAGCAAACTGTTGCGCTTCCGTGGTATGCACAATGTTAATTGTACAACCGCCAAACCCACCGCCCATCAAACGTGCACCAATCACCGCAGGGTGCTGCTGTGCAACATCCACCAGGTAATCAAGTTCCTTACAACTTACCTTGTACTGCTTGCTCAGTCCCCAATGTGTTTCATACATCAGGGCGCCAAACAAGGGCAGGGCATTTTGCTGTAAATAAATTGCAGCTCTTTGCGTGCGGTCGATTTCCTGTACTACGTAACTGCAGCAGCTAAACAACTCTTCCGGCATCTCAGCCTCGTATCGCTGCAGCACTTCCAACGACAGGTCCCGAAAAGAGTTGATCCCTTCTTTTTGCCGCATCAACGCCAGGCCCGCTTCGCATTGCTGCCTGCGTTGGTTATATTCACTACCAGCAAGCGAGTGATGCACTTTGCTATTTACCAATACTATTTCATACCCGCCCAGTTCCAAAGGAAGATACTTGTGCTCTACAGATCTGCAATCGAGCATTAATACATGATCCTGCTTGCCAAACATATTGGCGTACTGGTCCATGATGCCGCATTTTACATTCGGAAAATTATGCTCTGCCCGCTGGCAAAGCAAGGCCAGCTGTTTGCGATTGAACCCGGCAGCAAATATCTGATTGAGGGCAAATGCCAAACCACCCTCCACTGCAGCACTGGAGCTCATGCCGCTCCCCCTGGGCACATCGCCGGCAAATACACAGTCAAACCCGTTGATGGATTTACCTGCCATTAAAAATTCATTTACAACACTCAACACATAATTTTTCCAGCCATTTTGTTTGCTTACAGCATTCACGCTGGTTGTATACTCTTCGTCAAAGTCGATGGAATAAAAATTAATACGATCGCTATCATTTGCTGCTATGGCATAATAAACTCCCTTGTTGATAGCAGCCGGCATTACAAACCCGTCGTTGTAGTCAACATGTTCGCCAATAAGATTGATACGCCCCGGAGAAAAATAATATTGCGGGCTGGTTGAAAACTTTTGGGCAAACCTTTCTCCCACCAGTTTTAAAAT
>CBFGLL010000427.1:0-2164 GCA_965649585.1 uncultured Chitinophagaceae bacterium
CACAAAAACGGGGCTTAGCTCAGTTGGCTAGACCCCTTGCATGGCATGCAAGAGGTCGTCGGTTCGACCCCGATATTCTCCACAAAGCCCGGTTTTACCGGGCTTTTTTATTGATAATGCAATAGATATATAAGCGTATTTAGTTTCAGGTAAAACATTTGCCTGACTTGTTTGTGTAAGTGGCAGTATTTGTTATTAAACAACCAACGTGGATAAAATAAACCGGGATTTTTTTTTCGTGTGTGTGTTTCTGTTAGTGAATGATTCCTCGAGCTGGGAATCTGCTCCACAGTTTTTGAAATAAATTCCACAGCATTTAAAAAGTGGGTAATTGACGCATAAAAAAACCGGGTTAAAAAACCCGGTTGCTTTATTCATGATGAAACTAGTCTCCCCAAATATTGTCTTTGCCTTCCAGCCAAAGTTTTACCAGGTCGGTAGTAATTGATTTCGGGCGCTCCAGCGGGAAACCCAATGCCCTGTCCCAACATAAACTAGCCAATACACCCAATGCCCTTGACACGCCAAACAACACGGTGTAAAATTCGTATTCCTTCATTCCATAATGTACCAGCAATGCACCACTATGCGCATCTACATTTGGCCAGGGGTTCTTTATCTTGGCAATAGATCCCAGGATATTTGGTACCGTTTCATATACATTCCACACTGTATTTACCAATGGATCGTTTGGCATATGTTTTTTACCAAATTCCATTTGTGCAGTAAACCTCGGGTCCGTTTTACGCAATACCGCATGGCCGTAGCCGGGAACCACTTTTCCTTCGCCCAGGGTTTTCTTTACGTATTCTTCAATTTGTTCTTTTGTCGGAGCTTCAGAACCGATCTGTTCCCTTAACTCAAAAATCCATTTTATCACTTCCTGGTTGGCAAGGCCATGCAGCGGCCCGGCTAGCCCGTTCATGCCGGCAGCAAAACTTAAATAAGGATCACTTAACGCAGAACCCACGAGGTGTGTAGTGTGTGCGCTTACGTTACCCCCTTCATGATCTGCATGGATGGTCATGTATAAACGCATCAGTTCTTTAAAACCTTCGTCTTCATAACCCATCATATGCGCAAAATTGCCTGCCCAGTCGAGCAAACCATTTGGCTGAATATGATCGCCGTTTTTATATTTCCTGCGATAGATATATGCGGCAATTCTCGGAAGGCGTGCAATCAGGTCCATACTATCATCGAATGTTGCCTCCCAGTAATCTTTTTTACTCATGCCCTTTGCATATTGCTTTGCAAAAATGCTCTCCGTTTGTAAAGCCATGATGGCTACCACAAACTGCGTCATAGGATGGGTGGATACGGGCAACGCTTCAATAGTGGCAAATACATGGTTGGGAACATGGCTTCTCCTCTGCCATACACTGGTAAGATGTTGTACATCCTCATCTGTAGGCAATTCTCCCAACAACATGAGGTAAAATAATCCTTCTGGCAACGGTTCTGCCCCACCGCCTGCTTTTGGTAATTTCTGCTGTAATTCCGGGATAGAGTAACCCCTGAAACGAATACCTTCCTGGGCATCCAGCAAAGAGGTTTCTGTTACCAAACCCGTCATACCCCTCATTCCCTGGTACACCTGCGACAGGGTAACTTCCCCGATCTTTTTATCTCCATGTTCCTTAAGCAGATCTTTTATTTCTGCTGCTACGATATCTGCTTTTTGCTTAAACCTGTCTTTAATTACGCCCATGATTATAAAATTGAAATGGAAAAATCAAAACTTGCAACATAGGTTGAATTGCAAGCTTTTATCGGGCATAAATTTACGATGAGCCCGCTGCTTAAACAAAACTTTGGAGCAAAGGATTTAACGAAACACGAAAAAAAATTATTTGGGAGCCCGCTTATAAAGGTACAGGGCGATGAGCGCAAAAATGATATTCGGAATCCATGCGGCTAACCAGGGCGAAAAATCACCCTTGGTGGCAAATACAATACTAATACGACTGAATAAAATATAGGTAACACATAACAGCACACCAATGGCAAGGTGCACGCCGCTGCCTCCCCTCACTTTCCGGGAGGCCAGGGAAACACCAATGATGGTTAATATAATTACAGAAAATGGAACAGCATCCCTGTTATACCTTTCTACCAAGAGCGAATTCAGGGTTTCCGAACCACGCATTTTTTCGAGTTTAAT
>CBFGLL010000428.1:0-2159 GCA_965649585.1 uncultured Chitinophagaceae bacterium
TTTCTGCCACTGCAGGAACGGTAGAGGGCAACCCGGTGTTTTTCGTGGGAAGTGCTACCGGTAAAGATGGAATTGGCGGCGCAAGTTTTGCCAGTGCAGAAATTACAGAAGATAGTGCAGAGGATCTGCCTGCTGTGCAGGTGGGTGACCCCTTCCAGGAAAAAAAGTTATTGGAAGCATGCCTCGAAGTAATTCAAACCGGAGCCGTAGTAGGTATGCAGGATATGGGTGCAGCAGGTATCATTTGCTCCACAGCCGAAATGAGCGCCAAGAGCGGGGCAGGAATGAATATTCAGCTGGATAAAGTGCCTACCCGCCAAAAAGATATGAAGGCATGGGAACTGTTGCTGAGCGAAAGCCAGGAGCGTATGTTGATGGTGGTGCACAAAGGGCAGGAACAAAAAGTAATTGATGTATTTGAAAAATGGGATCTGCCCTGCAGTCATATCGGCGAAGTAACCAATGATGGTATTTTGAATTTTTACATGCATGGAGATTTGGAAGCCGTGTTGCCTGCTGAAGAGTTGGTATTGGGTGGCGGTGCGCCACAATACGACCGTGAAGTAAAACGCCCGGCCTACCTCGATAAAGTGGAGGCTTTTAACATTGATTCCGTAACAGACATTACGGATATTAAATCAACTGCAAAAAAGCTGGTGAGCTTTACCAATATCGCCAGCAAAAAATGGGTATATGAACAATACGATAGCATGGTCGGCACAGGTTCTGCAAGTACCAACGCACCGAGCGATGCTGCCATTGTAATTGCAAAACCCACAAATAAAGCATTAGCACTAACAACAGATTGCAACAGCCGTTATGTGTTTGCAGATCCTTACAAAGGAGCCATGATAGCGGTAGCAGAAGCTGCAAGGAATATTGTGTGTAGTGGTGGTGAACCTTTGGGCGTTACCAACTGCCTCAACTTTGGTAATCCCTACGACCCGGAAGTATATTACCAGTTCACGAATGCCATTAAAGGAATGGGTGATGCCTGCCGCAGGTTTGACACACCGGTGACGGGGGGTAACGTAAGTTTTTATAATCAATCTCCCGACGGTCCTGTTTATCCCACACCAACTATTGGTATGGTGGGTTTGCTCAATAGCGTGAATGATAAGATGACCTTGAATTTTAAAAACGAGGGCGATATTATTTACCTGGTAGGCGACAGCAGGAATGATATTAATTCATCAGAATACCTGCACAAGATCCATGGAGTAGAGCATAGTCCATGCCCGCATTTTGACCTGGAGGAAGAATACAATTTACAGCAGGCGGTTAAAAAACTAATCAGAGAAAATGCGATCAATAGCGCACATGATATCAGCGAGGGCGGACTGATGATAGCTCTATTTGAAAGCGGGTTTACCAATAACCTGGGTTTTGATATTGCTGCAACGGATGCCTCTATCCGCAAAGATGCTTATTGGTTTGGTGAAGCCCAGAGCAGGGTAGTGGTAACCGTTAGTATTGATCAAAAAGCAGCTTTTGAAGCGATACTAAATGATGCAAACGTAAAATTTGCAGTATTGGGAAAAGTTACTTCATCACCCGTTATTGTAGAAGGTAAGCTCTGGGGTGAAATAAATGAATGGAAGGCTGATTATGACAATGCGATCGGAAATATCCTGAAAGGGCATGAGAGTGAAGAAGCGTTGAGTGTTCTGTAACCTACTATCTTCACATCCACCAAAACTAAATGAAAATGAAGTACCTTATTTGCTGCGTGATGACTTTGAGTTTTTTAAATTCTGAAGCTCAAAGCAAGCTATCCTTTGATCTCCGGTTTGATGCTCGGACTGTATTTAGCCGGTCGAAGCCCATAGAACAAAAACTTCCCCCGGGCATGATCTCAAGTATTGAAAACAAGTATAAAAATTTCCCAACTCCGCAAGTTACCATTGGTCTTAGAGGGAATTATGAGATCAGGCAGAATTTCCAACTCCATGCAGGTCTGGCTTTTTCTTATTTGGAAGCAAAAAGAAGGAATACAGTAACCTCTTTATTTACCACAACACCAGGGAATTCAATCGCCGAATTGGTTACCGATGAATCCTTTAAATTTTACAATTTGGAAATTCCCATTGGTATCAGTTTTCTCAATAAGAAATGGTCATTGGAAGTTGGAATTACCCCATCAATTATTTTGGATTCCA
>CBFGLL010000429.1:0-2159 GCA_965649585.1 uncultured Chitinophagaceae bacterium
GCTACCAGTATGTTTACCCAAAGTGGTTTACTTGTGATGAATCTAAACATCCGTATTCAGTTGTTTTTAAGGTTGGTTATTTTGCCAGGCATTCTTCTATCAAGGCAGTATAAAATTCTGTGAGCGACCATCCCATGGATGCTACCTGCTGCGGCACGATGCTGGCGGCACTTTGCCCGGGCACTGTATTGATCTCTAACAGGTACGGGTACCCGTCGCTTTCATTGTAAATAAAATCCATTCTTACTACACCTTTACAGTTAAAAATAGCATAGGCTTTTTTAGCGGTGTCACGCACTTTGTTGGCTACCACCTCATCTACCTGTGCCGGTGTAATTTCATCACTCGCTCCCTCATACTTTGCTTCAAAATCGAAGAATTCATTTTTAGAAATAATTTCCGTGATGGGCAGAGCGATCACGTTTCCTTTGGATCGAAAAACGCCGATGGTAAATTCCCTTCCACTAATAAATTCCTCCACCAATACCTGGTCATCTTCCCTGAAAGCTTTTTCAATTGCAGCTGCCAGGTCTGTTGCTTGATTTACCTTACTCATCCCAATGCTGCTGCCGCCATTATTGGGTTTCACAAAAACCGGCAGTTTCAATTCGGCCGCGGCAGACAGGTGTTCCTGTGAGTCGCCCTTAAAAAGGTGAACACTTTTTGCAACACTGATGCCTGCAAAGGAAGCTACTGCTACGGTGTATCTTTTATTAAAAGTAAGAGCAGACGTGGCTGCGTCGCAGGAGGTATAAGGAATATTCAGGCAGTCAAAATAGCCCTGGAGTTTGCCATCTTCCCCGGGCGTGCCGTGCAGGCCTACCAATACAGCATCGAATGTTATTTTTTGCCCCTCACTAATAATGCTGAAATCATTTTTATCAACCGGTGAACGGTTGCCCGCATCATCCAGGTAAACCCATCCATCGGGATGAATATCCACCCGGTAAACATTGTATTTATTCCTATCTGTATTTTTATAGATAGTGTCTGCGCTTTTGTAAGATATTACCGCTTCGCCTGAATATCCACCGGTGATCAGCGCAATATTTTTCTTCATCAAGAATTACGATTTAGTGCCAAAGAAACAAAAAATACCTTTCTAAAATCTTATAAAAAAACTAATATTCAGTATTAGAGGAGTCAATACCCTCGTTTCCACTGTCCAACACAAACTTCCAGCTGCCATCTTCCTGCTTTTTCCAGATGCTTACATAAGTGCCGTAAATCACCGTATCCATACTATTGGGGTGCAAGGCATACACGCCATAGGTGTATCCCATATCGGCAGCTTTTGCCACCACTGCCTGCTGTGGTTGCCAGTTCATTACGAAAGCAGTGTCATTTTGTGCAATTAAAAAATCGATGGCATTTGCCCCAATGATGGGCATATGATTTTGTCTTAGCAACACACCGTTGCTGTCGATATATTCAATGAACGCAGCTTTCATCCCCTTTTTTACGCTCATTTCACTAAATGCCTTATCAGTATTTAGTAACGACATTTTTTCATCCACCAGGTTGGGTACAACCTGCTGTTGCGTTTGCTTCGGTTGGCAGGAACCCAGGGAAAACAAGAATGCTATTAAGATCCATCTACACATGCTGGCAAGTTAAGAATTTATCCCGCAAGGTTTTACAAACAAAAAAGGCGAAAGTATTTTAAAATACTATCGCCTAAATGTGCGGGAAATATCACCCGCTTATTTAACCCCGCAAAGCGGGATACTCAAAACTTATAAATGCATTTTTTCTTTTTTCGCCATCAGTTCCTCTACAGTTTCCCTGTAATCCTCATCCGGAACACAACAATCAACCGGGCAAACTGCCGCACATTGTGGTTCTTCATGAAAACCCTGGCACTCTGTACACTTATTAGGAACTATATAATACGTGTCAACTGCAATGGGTTCATTCCTTTCATCAGCATCAACAACTGTACCATCCATCAGGTTATAAGAGCCTTTTACCGTAGTGCCATCGCTCATAGCCCATTGTACACCTCCTTCGTAAATCGCATTGTTGGGACACTCGGGTTCGCAGGCCCCACAGTTAATACATTCGTCTGTTATCTTAATTGCCATGTACTTAATTTTGCTGCAATTTAATAAGATAGCAATGAATTTACAAGGAAGAATAAATTTAATGTGTACTGTAGG
>CBFGLL010000430.1:0-2159 GCA_965649585.1 uncultured Chitinophagaceae bacterium
CATCAATATTGCAGATAATATTTACAAAGGAGAGAGCTATTTTTATAATGAAGTGCAGCGCATTAAATCCACCGTTTTAAAAGTAAATGATGGAAGAAAATGGCTCATCCTGATTGATGAATTATTTAAAGGGACCAACGTGCAGGATGCTATGAAATGCAGCAGCGCCGTAATTGAAGGTTTTTTAAAAATTGAGAATTCACTTTTTATACTATCCACCCACCTCTACGAAATAGGAGAAGATCTTAAAAAACACTCCAACATCATCTTTAATTATTTTGAAACCACGGTGAGTGATGGTCAGCTCAACTTCAGCTACCAGTTAAAGGACGGCATTAGTAACGACAGGCTGGGTTATCTTATTTTGCAACGGGAAGGTGTGGTAAAGATGTTGGCTGACCTTTAAAACACCCACAAAGAGCAGCATTTATTTTCCCCGGCAATACTGGTAATTTTTTTTATCTTGTAATACAACATTATATCACCAAACATCTAAACCGGTACCCATGCTCGTTAAAACCTTTGGCAGTGCGGTTTATGGAGTAGAGGCCATCAGTATTACCGTAGAAGTAAATGTAAATAACCAGGGGCGCAATTACTATATTGTGGGCCTTCCGGATAATGCCGTAAAAGAAAGCCTGCAACGGGTTGAAAGTGCTGTAAAAAGTATTAAATATTATATGCCACGCACCAAACTCGTGGTAAATCTGGCCCCGGCAGATATTAAAAAGTCGGGAACTGCTTTTGATCTTCCCATTGCCATTGCCACCATTGCCGCTACCGATCAACTGGAAAATCCCGAACGATTAGCAAGGTTTGTGATCATGGGCGAGCTAAGCCTTGATGGTGAAGTGAGGCCTATTAAAGGAGCACTTCCCATTGCCATCCAGGCACGCAAAGAAGAATTTGAAGGCTTGATAGTGCCACGGGCAAATGCCAGGGAAGCAGCGATGGTGAACAATTTAAAAGTGTATGGAGTAGAACACATCAATGATGTGATCGGTTTTTTTAAAAATGAAGAAAGCCTGCAACCAGTAGTGGTAAATACCCGTGAAGAGTTTGCCCACGCACAAAGTATTTTCGATATTGATTTTAGTGATGTAAAAGGCCAGGAGAATATTAAACGTGCATTGGAAATTGCAGCCGCCGGCGGACACAATGCAATTTTGATCGGCCCGCCGGGCGCAGGAAAAACCATGCTGGCAAAACGGCTGCCTACTATTCTTCCACCGCTCACTTTACATGAAGCTTTAGAAACCACCAAAATCCATAGTGTGGCCGGCAAACTCCCGGAGAATGCAACCCTGGTAAACAAGCGCCCCTTCAGGAGCCCGCATCATACCATTTCTGATGTAGCCCTCGTGGGTGGCGGTGGTAATCCGCAGCCGGGAGAGATTTCATTAGCACATAATGGCGTGTTGTTCCTCGATGAATTGCCAGAATTCAAACGCACCGTTTTGGAAGTAATGCGCCAACCCATGGAAGAAAGAAGGGTTACGATTAGCAGGGCAAAAGTGGCGTTGGATTTTCCTGCAAGTTTCATGTTGATAGCCAGCATGAACCCCTGTCCCTGCGGCTATTTTAATCACCCGGAAAGAGACTGCAGTTGCGGCCCCGGTGTTGTTCAAAAATACCTAAACAAAATTTCAGGACCCTTATTAGATCGTATTGACCTGCATGTTGAAGTTACCCCTGTTGCCTTCAACGAATTATCTTCCGGTAAAAGTTCAGAAAAAAGTGAGTCTATCAGGGAAAGAGTGATAAAGGCAAGAGAGCTGCAATTAAAACGATACGAAAACTATCCGGGTATTTATGCCAATGCGCAAATGAGTAGCAAACTATTGAAAGAAATTTGTGTGATCAGTACCGTAGGTCAAAACCTGTTGAAAACTGCTATGGCAAAACTCAACCTCAGTGCCCGTGCCTACGATCGTATTTTAAAAGTTAGCCGCACCATCGCCGACCTTTCTGCCAGCGACGACATTAAACCAGAACACCTTGCAGAAGCCATTCAATACCGTAGCCTCGACAGGGAAGGCTGGGGCGCATAATCTATTCTATCAACGACTTGCCTGGATATTATCATATCCCCTCATACGCTACTTAATCTTCCTCTTCCCGCAAACCAGTCGGCCAACTTTATTTGCCCCAACAAACAA
>CBFGLL010000431.1:0-2158 GCA_965649585.1 uncultured Chitinophagaceae bacterium
CCATTACTGATGAAGATGCGGAATTTAAGATCATATCTACACGGCTTGGGTTCATTGAATCACAGGAAGGGGAGATGGTGAAGGTTGATGAAACTTTTGTTCACACATCCTCGGTATTATTTGATGCGGTGTTCGTTGCAGATGGAAACGGGCTTGATAAGCTGTTGAAAGAACCAATGGCAGTTCATTTTGTTGCAGAAGCTTTTAAACATTGCAAACCTATTGGTGCAGCGGGAGAAGGGTTAACACTGGTAAGCACCGCCCTGCCACAGGAGGCATTGGATGCGCCTGGTATGCTGCTTAATAATGAGATTGCAGATTTCCTGGCCGCCGTTGCCCAACATCGTTTTTTTGAGAGAGAAGAAAATCCCATCGTGGCTGCCTGATGAAATATTTTATCGGATGTTCGGGGTTTTATTACAAGGAATGGAAGAACCTGTTTTACCCCCAGGATATGCCTGCTAAAAACTGGTTTAAATTTTATTGCGAACATTTTAATACGCTTGAGATTAATTCCAGTTTCTACAAAAGGCCCAGGTTGAGTACCCTACAAAAATGGTATCACGACAGCCCTCCAGGATTTTTATTCAGCATGAAGGCGCCCAGGTTCATCACTCATTTAAAAAGGATGAACGTGGAAGAAAAAGATATGAATGATTTTTATGAGCTGGCATCGGAAGGGTTTAAAGAAAAGCTTGGTTGTATTCTTTTTCAACTGCCGCCATCATTTTCATTCACCCTTGAACGACTCGGGTTGATCTGCAATAAACTAAATCCTGCGTTTAAAAACGTTGTAGAGTTCAGGCATAAAAGCTGGTGGACAAAAGAAGTGTACGATGAATTAAAGAAGCATTCCATCAGTTTCTGTGGTCATAGTTACCCCGGTGATCTACCTGATACTGCCATTGTGAATCATACTATCGTGTATTATCGCTTTCATGGTGTACCTGTACTGTATAAATCAAAATACAAAAAACAGGATATGCTCCGGGTGCTGGAAGAAATAGGTAAAGGGCGCAAACAGGCATTTATTTACTTCAACAATACCTGGGGTACGGCCGCATTGGAAAACAGCCGGCAACTGAAATCCATGATTGCTGCAGGCGGGGCTGACAAATTATGTTGAGGTACTCATTTCTGTTAACTGGTTGCAGAATTTTTTGAGAATGTATTCGCAATAGGCTTGTTGCACTTCAGCAGCAGCGGCTTCCCGGGATTCTATTTTGCCCGATGCAATTATTGCTCCATTAAAACTGATAGCATAATAGGCATACAAATCGTTGTTTGATTCCGGCACCGGGGTTGCATAACCGGTTACCGCAATTCCCCAGTTACATCGGAATAGTTGTGCTACATGTAGCGCCATCGCATCTGCAACCTCCTGCGATACACAATCCACCAGTCTTGCATGCTGTCGGTCAACGCCCAGGAGGGTACATTTTTGATCGATATTATAAGCTGTGATACCTCCCTCAAAAAAATCGGAGGCGCTTTCTCCTGATGTTAGCGCCAATTGCAGCATGCCGCCTGTTACGCTTTCGGCAATCGCCACTTTTTGCTCCAGCGCAATTAATTGTTTGCCGGTTTTATCTATCAGGTCTTCATTGAAAGCTATATGCATTTGTAAGTTTTTTTAATTTTTATAATCTGAAAGCTGTGATTTTTTAGTGGCTGCACTATTCATCCTGCACAACATCGTTTATGAGCCATCGGCTTTTGCCGCAGGTAGGGCAGTGGGGGAGCGAGGGATGCTCGGTGGAACTAATGGCCTCGCCACAGTTGATACAACTCAGCGCCAGGCCAGATTTTACAGGTGTTTGCGTTTCCACAATTGCGTCAGTCGGTAAATCCTCCGTGGGCAATAATATGAGACCGTTTGCAGCCGGTTCTTTTTTTCTCCATATAGAAATGTCGCCCGAGATCTCGAAAAATGCTTTGTCAATTTCTCCCAGGTATTTTATTCCCTGCTTTCTCAACAAACGAAACAGGTCTGCGTTGGAAAGATTATTCCGCTGGAGCGCTTCTTCTATAATAGTTCCGTTTTGCACCAACAGGTCGGCGGAACCTTCCAGCACTTTCTCAACCTTTTTATTTTTATTAATCAATTTTTCAAGGCCTATTTGCAGGAGTGCTACGGTGGTAACGGCGGTGATGCCAT
>CBFGLL010000432.1:0-2154 GCA_965649585.1 uncultured Chitinophagaceae bacterium
ACCCGTTGGATAGTCTTTTGACATAAACATATTGGCAATAGACGAGTTCCTGCTTACGGTAGTTTTACCGTTGATATTTGTAAGTTCAAAACTTGTTTTACTGCGTTGAAAAACGGTGCCGGTTACCTGGCCTGTTTTAAGATCAACCTGGCGGATGTTCATCCACACATGATCGGAGTTACCATCACTGGTAATGGCATAAGCCCTGTTATTATCCTGTGCAAAAGCTGCAACAGATGAAATTGTAAATAAACCTGTGAGTAGAATTTTAAAGTTCATAGAAGTGGCATTTGGTGAATAATTAGATAACCAATTTACTCCAATCCTTAAAAAATTCCAATAATATTTTAGGAGCGGTAATTTTCCACCGCCTTTTTTACCGTGCCATGTTCCAGCAGCAGTTTTTTGGCTAGTTCGTAATCAGAAAGGTCAAGGTTGTGCATCACCATTTTGGTGCCCCTGTCCACCAGTTTGTCGTTGGTTAGCTGCATATTCACCATCTTGTTGTCCTGCACCCTTCCCAGTTGTATCATCACGCTGGTAGATATCATGTTCAGCACCAGTTTTTGGGCGGTACCGCTTTTCATACGGGTGCTTCCTGTTACAAATTCAGGCCCCACCACAACTTCTATGGGAAAGTCGGCCGCAGCGCTGATAGGCGCATCGGGGTTACAACTGATGCTGCCCGTAATAATATTGTTTTTGCGGCATTGCTCCAATGCATTGATCACATAAGGCGTAGTGCCGCTTGCCGCAATGCCTATTACCACATCCTTTTCATTTATGGCATGCGCCTGCAGGTCGAGCCAGCCCTGCTGGGTATCGTCCTCTGCGTTTTCCACCGCTTCTGTAATGGCTTTGCTGCCGCCGGCAATTACACCCACCACCAATCCGTAAGGAACGCCATAAGTAGGCGGGCACTCACTAGCATCTACTATTCCCAGGCGGCCGCTTGTGCCGGCACCGATATAAAACAGCCTACCGCCCATCAGCATGTTATCAACAATGGCCTGCACCAGCAATTCAATTTTGGGGATTTGTGCCTCAATAATACCGGGTACTTTTTTGTCTTCCTCGTTAATATTTGTGAGCAATTCCCTGATCGACATTTTATCAAGGTGCCTGTAATTGGATTCCGATTCTGTAACTTTTATAAAAGCCATCCTATCTTCTCTTTTGTTTATGGTATTTTATTAATCCTTCCATCGGGTTCTTGAGTACGATGCCCAATTGAAGTTCATAGGAATTGCAAAGGTCTTTCAACACGTCTTTAAAACCATGAGCAACGCTGCCCACAAAGTTGAGGGGCAAAGTCCAGCTTTCCCTGTATTTATAAATATGATTAAAGAAAAAATCATTCAACCCGTCTTCGATAATATTCTCTACCATAAAATGGCCCCTGTTCTCGACCAAAAATCCTGCAAAACCAGCCAGGTACCTGTTGGGCAATGGTTGTTTATACACCGCATCCAGTATCTCTACGGCAGATGTATTGTATTTTGCTTTAAAACGTTCCATCAGGTCGGGATCAAAAGTATTGTATAAATAATATTGAATTACTTTTTTGCCCAGGTAAGCGCCACTGCCTTCATCGCCAAGTACATAACCCAGGCCCGGACTGTTCTTCACTATTTTTTTTCCATTATAATAGCAGGAATTAGAACCCGTACCCAAAATGCAGGCTATACCTTTTTGATCGCCGCAGAGTGCCTTGGCGGCCCCCATCAGGTCGTGGTCAACATAAATTTTTGCCTTTGGAAAACAATGGGCGATCGCCTTTTTTATGATCAGCACGTTACCGGGATTGCTGCAGCCGGTACCATAAAAATACACTTCGTCGGGCACCTGCTTTTTAAGTTTAGGCAGTAATTCTTTTTGTAATATTTCTTTTATCTGCTCCGTAGTTAAAAAATACGGGCTCAGCCCCTGTGTAGATGTTTTGCGGGTAGTATCGCCCTGTATCAGGCACCATTCTGTTTTTGTAGAGCCACTGTCTGCTATTAGTATCGATTTCATCTTTTGTATTTGCGAAATTTATTTTTTTAACAACAAGCCTGCTTGCCGAAGGCACGGGACTCTGCGAAGAAAAATAACGTAGTTCCCCAACCGTCAACCGTCAACTTTGAACCGTCAACTCTTTGCCGTTCATTTAAC
>CBFGLL010000433.1:0-2153 GCA_965649585.1 uncultured Chitinophagaceae bacterium
TGCTCTCACGGAGGCTGCGAGTTATGATGAATCAGAAATCAGCAATCTTACAATACCTGGATCCAGGAGCAGGCACAACAGCAGCTACTGCAAGGGAAAACCTTATTACGGTTTCGGACCATCGGCTCATAGTTATGATGGTAAAGATAAAAGAAGATGGAATATTGCGAATAATGCTTTGTATGCTGCGTCAGTTGAAGCCGGCACCATCCCATTTGAAGAAGAAATATTGACGGCGATACAGCAGCTGAACGAACATATCATGATAACGCTTAGAACTAAGGAGGGAATTGACCTGGAAACATTAGAAAGAAAATTCGGGGCGGAAAAAAAAGAAACTATTTTATCTAATTCAAATTCCTTCCTCCGGCAAGGCATGCTTGAAACTGACACCCATTATTTACGCATTACAAAAAAAGGAAGGTTTTTGGCAGACGGAATTGCGGCAACGTTATTTTTTTAAGATCACACCAGTTCGGCTTCCATCTTTTTAAATCCCTCTATTGCATTCACCCCATTCCACAAAATATCATACACCGTAGAAGCTATTGGCATGTCGGCCATTATATCTTTATTGATATGGTACATGCATTGGCTGGCATAATATCCTTCCGCAACCATACTCATTTCCAACTGTGCTGCTTTTACAGAATATCCTTTGCCGATCATGTTGCCAAAAGTGCGGTTGCGGCTGTGTAAGGAATAGCAGGTAACTAATAAATCGCCAAGATACACCGAAGCAGCGTAGTTGTTATGTACCTCAACCGGGTCGGCAGATTTTTTATGATCGATATACCCTACTTCAGCGTTGATGATACCGGCTTTGCGAAGAAAACCGGCCATTTCATCGGCGCTGTTGGCAATGAGCACACTTAAAAAATTATCACCGTAATCCAGGGCGTGCGCAATGCCCGCACCCACCGCATAAATATTTTTCAGTACCGCAGCATACTGCACGCCGTAAATATCCTTGTTTACCACGGTGTTGAGGTAACTCGTGGTAAAACACTGCGAGATAGCCTGCGTAGTTTTTGTATCTAAACCGGAAAATGTGAGGTACGACAATTTTTCCTGGGCTACTTCTTCTGCATGGCAGGGGCCTAGCACGGCAAAATAATCCTGCAGCGATACATTAAATTCCTGGCCGAGGTAATCATTCAGCAATAAATTATTTTGAGGAATAATGCCCTTGATGGCAGAGATGATCTTTTTGCCCTTAAAAATACCAGCCGGCAATGTTTCCAATACCTGCAAAACATATGCTGAAGGAATGGCAATTACGATTGTATCCGCTTTGGAGATAACTTCTGTAGCATCACTACTCAGGTGGAGCTGATGCATGTTGAACTTTGCTGAAGGCAGGTATTGAGGATTATGTTTTTTTTGCTTGAATTGTTCGATGGCAGCCTCACTCCTGTTCCACCAATAAATAGACTGGCCATTATCGGTTAAAATTTTTGCGAGGGCTGTGCCCCAGCTGCCACTACCAAGTATTCCGAAATTCATGAATTGTTTAACGTTTAGGGTTTAACGTTTAAGGTTGCTAAGCCTCAAACTGTAAAAGGACTTCAAATGTAAATGAATGCATAACGTTAAACCATAAACGATTTAAACCGTTAAACCTTACAGTCCTAATTTTTCCACCGCCACCTGTGCTGCAATCTGGCTGGCATCTTTTTTATTGTAGCCTTTGCCTTGTGATACCAATTCCCCATCTACAGTAGCGCCAATGGTAAATAAACGTCGTCCGTTTTCAATGCTTTCGCTGAGGGTTTCAAATTCCAATGCTTTCCCATTTTTATTTGCCCAGCCGTATAATTTGTTTTTGATATTGATCTCTATCGTTTCCAGGTCGTCGGTAAAAAGATGTGGAAGGATGATGTATTTTTCTACCCAGCCCTGTGTTTTTTTATAACCTTTATCGAGGTAAACGGCGCCGATCAAGGCTTCGAGTGTGTTACCAAAAATCTGTGAGATCTTGAGGGCATTGTCGAACTTATTGTAAAAGGTAATTTTTTTCAGCCCCATTTTCAGGGCGATCTCATTGAGCTTTTGCCGGTTTACCATTTTACTACGCATCTCGGTTAAAAAACCCTCGCCTTTGTAAGGGTATTTTCTAAAAAGATAATGAGCGATGATGGAACTTAAAACGG
>CBFGLL010000434.1:0-2146 GCA_965649585.1 uncultured Chitinophagaceae bacterium
ATAAATTCAGCCGGGGTTTCTACTTCCCCGAGTTGGCCTTCGAGTTCGGTACCCTTAATGCCTGCCCGGTTTACAACACAGAAGCGACCGATGAAGAGGGCATTCAGCAGTTTTAATTTTACACCCGTTACATTAAAGGAAGGGAGTACATTAACATGTGCCTGTTTAATGAGCAGTTGCAGGTCGGTATCGGTGGGATTTTCCACCAGGGAACAATTGGCATATTCTGTTACCATCTGCTGCATTTTTTCTGAAGGATGCTTACCCGCCACTATCAGCGGAAAAGCACTGCCGGCAAACACATTGGTGAGTAACCATTCCACCGCTTTTTCATTTTCGTTGATGGCCAGGTTGCCATGATACAAACAATATTTTCCGCTGCCTTCTTCAATGCTTATTTCGTTCCATGGGGTGAAAGCCGGTATAAAAACGATATTGGATGCGCCAAAAAACTTTTTATAAACGCCCATATCTGTTTTACTCAATGCGATGATCGGTATTCTCCTGCTGAGCGTTGCTTCCGTTTTTTTCAGCAGGCGGGCTTCGTTGTTATAGTAGAGCCTTTTGAACCAGTTGGATTCATGCTCTGCCAGTTTTAAATAGTACAGGAACTCCACGTTGTGCAGGCGCAGGAAAACGGATCTGCCGGGTAGCTCATTATCCAGCAGGATGGCTGCGCACTGCACGCCTTCCAGCAGGATGGGGTAGTTATCTTTTTTTAAATTTTGTACAAGGGTGCTGCTGCTGCGGGAGCCGATCATATAGGGCCTTGTAAGCGGCAATGCCTGTAAAAAATTTTTCCTTTTATAATAAAAAACTTCTTCGCAATATTCATCCAACTCATCCCGTGGTGGCCGGCCATTGCTGAAACAATGCAGGTGAATTTTGATGCCCGCTTCGCTCAGCCATTTTATCTTATAAAAGATGTCGATCACACCACCGTAGTCTGCGGGAAATGGTACATCCAGTGAAATGATATGAAGATGTTTTGCTGTCACAGATATGGCTGGTAGATGGCTTTGAGTTTTTGAGATTCGTTTTCCCAATTGAGCTGGGAAGCCGCTATGCCGCAATTCATTTTAAAGTGAAGATAACGTTGTTTGTTGGTTAACATTTCTTCAACAGCAGCGGCAATGGATCCAGGTTGCAGGTCTTGTATCACCAATCCACACTGGTATTCATCCATTATTTTTTTTACTTCGGGTATGGCTGTTGCAATTACCGGTACGCCTGCGTGTATATAGTCAAATATTTTGTTGGGCAGGTTAAACAGGTAATTGATATCATCAAATGAATCCAGTGTAAACCCAATATGGGCCAGGGGCGTATATCGTTTTAGCATAGAAGGGGGCAGTTTTTCGATCATCACAACCCTGCCTGTTAAATTCCATTCTTTTGTTTTTTGGGAGATGGTATTCCATTCTGTTCCGCTGCCGATGTACACGAGTAAATAATCCGTCGGCAGTAAAGGCATTGTTTTCAAGAGTTCCAATCCGCCACGGCCGGTATTGATTCCGGCGCCCTGCATCAACAGTATTTTTTTATTTTCCCAGCCGGCAGGCAGGGGCAGTGGTTCCACTTCTATTTTGGGAGGCATGTTGCGGATTACAGCAATCTTGTTGCCGTATTCTTTTTGGTATTCATTTTTTACGGAATCATTTACGGTGTACACTACGGGTAGTTTGGGAAAAATAAAATCTTCGATCGTTTTCCAAATCTTTTTTTTGAGTGGAGATTGTGTAAGTTCAGGCACTCCTGTAAAGTATTCGTGGGTGTCGTAAAAAATCTTCTTGTATCGCCACCTGCTTACGATATAATTTGGCAGCAGGGTATCCAGGTCATTTGCCAGCAGGTAATCTGTTTTGCAAAAAATGAGTTGCCAGAAAAGTTTAAAATTAAATTCTGCATATTGTAACACTCCTTTCCTAAAATGGCAGCGGATCCTTTTTGCTTTGAAGGGATAGGTTTCCAAAGGCAGGCTGTTGCTGAATTCCCGGGCTATTACGGTTACATCAAAACCCATTTGTTGCAGGGTGCTGCAGATCCTGATCACCCGTTGATCGGTAGTAAGATCTGTGATAACAGAAACCGTTATTTTTTTTGCAGCCATATGCTAAGGTAAATGCTATGAACCAAAAACGCTGAG
>CBFGLL010000435.1:0-2135 GCA_965649585.1 uncultured Chitinophagaceae bacterium
GTACCAGAAAAATAACCTTATTTTGTCGGTGACTGATAATGGAAAGGGTTTTGACGTACAACAAAAGTTGAAAGACAGTATGGCAAGCGGCAATGGTCTCATCAACCTGCAACAAAGGGCTAAAGCCATCAATGCAAACATCTCGTTTTACTCAAAACCCGGCGAAGGAACAAAATGCGAAATTAAAATGGCTCTCTAAACACCCGGAACTATGTCTCAAGAAAACCAAGCTATTACTATTGCCCTGGTAGATGATCATAATTTATTTCGAAAAGGCCTGGCAGGCCTTGTGCAAATGGCCGACAAAAATATCCGGATCATTTTTGAAGCAGACAATGGCTTCGATATGCAGAAAAAAATTGTTCAACAAAATCCGCCGGATATTATCCTCATGGATGTGCATATGCCAGAGATGGACGGGTTTGAATCAGTAAAATGGTTGAATTTACACCACCCGGAAGTGAAGGTATTGGTGGTTTCAATGGTGGAAAATGAAGAGAGTATTATCCGCATGTTGAAACTAAAAGTGAAAGGTTATTTATCTAAAGATGTGGAACCGGAGGAACTGCGAAAAGCACTTCATTCCATTATGAGCCGTGGCTACTATTACACCGATTATATTACAGGAAAGCTGGTGCACACACTGCAGTCTGAAACAGAGAAAGAAGTATTCCATAACCTGTCTGAAAAGGAAAGGCGGTTTATACAACTGGCCTGTTCGGAACTGACCTACCAGGAAATAGCCAAAGAAATGTTTGTGAGTGCAAAAACCATAGAAGGTTATAGGGACAATCTATTCGGCAGGCTGGAATTAAAAAGCCGTGTTGGACTGGCATTATACGCAGTAAAACACGGCCTGGTGAAACTATAATTAATTTAACAGGCTTGCGTTTTTTACAATTTTTGCTTTTTCCTGTTCTTTAATTTTATTCCATCCTCCCAGCACGTTTCTAAGGTTATGCACGCCCTGGCGTTTTAATAATGATGCTGCTATTACGCTTCTATAACCCCCTGCGCAGTGCACATATAAGTTTTCATTTTCTTCAAATTGTGCCAGTTCTGCAACGTCCGTCATTTCTATCAGCGGAAGGTTGAAGGCGTTTTCCAAATGCCCCTCTGCAAACTCTGTTTCTTTACGCACATCTACCACTTTTAAGTTTTCATCATGCGGGATATCCATCATCAACTCATCTGCTTCCACATCAATTATCATATCTGTTTTTTCGCCTGCGTTTTTCCATGCTTCAAAGCCGCCATCGAGGTATCCGATCATCTTGTCAAATCCAACCCTGCTTAATCTTACAACTGTTTCTTCTTCTTTACCCGGGTCGGTTACCAGAAGAATTTGCTGATCAAATGGCAACAGGCTTCCCGCCCATTCGGCAAATCTTCCTTCCAGGCCTATTGAGATAGAACCAGGCACAAAGCCTTGTGTAAAAACTGTTGCATGTCTTGTATCAAGAATAATTGCGGTTTTAGATTTTTGTTTGAAATCAGCAATGGAAAGTGGCACTGTACCTGCCTTCACCACCTGCTCAAAGGCACTGTATCCCTGTTGATTTATTTTTGCATTAATCGGGAAATACCTGGGAGCAGATGAAAGCCCCTCTGTAACTGCAGTAATAAATTCTTCTTTGGATTGTGGCTGCAGCGCATAATTATTTTGTTTTTCTTCCCCGATGGTACTGTGGGTATTTGGTCCCAGGCTTTTACCACAACTGCTGCCCGGCCCATGTGCAGGGTACAAAATAATATCATCTGCAAGTGGAAGAATTTTTTGCTGGATAGTATCATACATAATGGCGGCGAGTGCTTCGCTACTTAAGTTTCCACTGCTCAGGTCGGGGCGGCCCACATCACCCACAAATAAAGTATCACCACTAAATAAAGCGTGCGCTCTGTTATTTTCATCTCTCAACAAATAACAACTGCTTTCCAGCGTGTGCCCTGGCGTATGAATAACCTCAATGCTGATATTGCCGAGTTTAAAAACTTCTCCATCCTTTGCAATATGCGCATCAAATTTTGTTTCGGCTCCTGGGCCATAGATAATGGGTGCGCCGGTTTTTTTAGCCAGGTCAATATGGCCGCTTACAAAATCAGCATGAAAATGAGTTTCGAAAATATATTTAATG
>CBFGLL010000436.1:0-2119 GCA_965649585.1 uncultured Chitinophagaceae bacterium
AAATATATCGCTCAACAGGAAGCAGAGCATAAGACCAAACCAGAAAACGAAGCCCGCATTATTTGGCAGAACGATTCCGCCAAACAAAAAACAGAATATGCGATTGTGTACCTGCATGGCTTTTCTGCTTCACAAGAAGAAGGCGATCCGGTGCATACGGCCATTGCAAAAAAGTTTGGTTGTAATTTATATTTAGCACGACTGGCAGAGCATGGTATTGATACAACCGAAGCGATGCTACACCTAACAGCAGAGAATTACTGGGAAAGTGTAAAACAGGCGTATGCTATCGGCAAACAGCTGGGCAATAAAGTAATAATCATGGGCACTTCAACAGGTGGCAGCAATGCATTACAGCTTGCAGCTAACTTTCCTGAAATTTCATCGCTCATTCTTTTATCACCCAATATTGCTATTAACGATCCTAATGCATGGCTTACGAATAATCCGTGGGGTTTGCAAATAGCAAGGCTTGTAAAAAAATCAAATTATGTTGACACAAAAGATCAACGTGATATTTATAAAGCGCATTGGTATTCGCATTACAGGCTTGAAGCTGTGGTAAACCTGCAGGAATATTTAGAAACAGCTATGGTGCCTGAAACATTTAAAAAAGTAAAGCAGCCAACACTCATGCTGTACTACTATAAAGACGATGTGCACCAGGATAGTGTGGTGAAAGTGAGTGCCATGCTTAAGATGTACGATGAACTTAGCACGCCGGCAGAGTTAAAAAGAAAAGTGGCAATGCCCAACACTGGCGATCATGTAATTGCAGGATATATTAAGTCGAACGATTATCAAACAGTGGAAATTGAAATAACAAAATTCATGACAGAGGTTTTAAAAATGCCTCTTCAAAATAATTGATCATTTAAATCAGAACATTTCTTCTTTATCACGCATTAACACTTTTAAAGCGTAAGGCATTGCAAAACTCATCTTTATAACCGCATCTAAAAAGGTTGGGCCCCGATAGAAATCGTGGGCCCTTTTGCTTACCTCTGAAACCACAAAAAAATAGATCTTTTATGTTCAGAAAGAGTTACAACAACGCAGGTTGCTAATAAAATGTAATTAAATAAATAGTTGTAGGGAGGAACTAACTGTTCATCAGCGGGATATTAGGGAATACCTGAGCTTTGTAAGGGAAATTGGAATTGGGTTGGACGGGGACCAGTGACGAGATAAATATAGACCAGTCTTTTGAGATATGCAAGAAAATCAAACCCTTCTTTCAGGTCAGATCAATTCTTTTTCAGCAGCGGCAAAAGCCTTCTTCTTTTTATAACCATACCACCATTGTGGGGCCGTTTTCTTCAACAAAGTATCAATGCTTCTCATACCAAAGAGGTTCCAGACACCGTGCAATTTGGGAGCGATACCTTCCTGCATAGCACGCAGGCTCATGGCAAAGCCACTGTCGAGATACTCCATGTGGTGGAAGTAACCGGCAGGCATAAACAATGTATCACCATGCTCCATAATCACCTCGTAACCGTTTGCCTGCTTAATGGCGGGGAATTGCTCATAATCCGGTTTCCCGTTTTTGAGATGATAATTACTGAAATCGGCCAGGCTTAATACTTCAAACGGCTTACGGTATAGCTTATGCTGTTCTTCGTACGGAAAAAGCAGAACCCGTTTACGACCTACAAACTGCGTATGCAAAATGTGTGACAGATCAATATCAAAATGCATATGAGTGATGGAAGTAGCTCCTCCCACAAACAGCATCGGGTATTTTTTTACAAAGCCTTTCATGTATTCTTCGGGCCATGTAAAATCCTTGGTAAGTTCAGGCGAATGATCAAAAATATTGAAGAGGAAAATGCGCCACCCTGCAGGCCCTTGGGAAATCATATCTACATACTCGCCAAAGGTTTTATAATCATCTGCAGTATTGATAGGCGTGTACGCATCACTTTTTATATTATTATAAATGCCTACTTTATGATGTCCAGCTGTTTGTTTCAGAAAGTTCCAACTCCATTTATCGTAAGCTGGCCACGTTTTTGCGAGAGACTTTATGATAACAGGAGTGCCCGGCAAATAATAATCCCGGCGAAACTGCTCGGGGCTGATGGTATCAAATGTATCAACGGGTTTCAGTTGCATA